>NZ_AUTH01000064.1:0-20133 GCF_000497975.1 Pseudoalteromonas sp. TB41
TAATGCAGATCAGTTAAGAATATTTTTATGATCACTTGACTGATCTTTCCATGGCTTCAAAATCCGATATTAGAAATAATATCGGATTTTTTTATGTCTCTCATTCAGCACTTCGATAACATGTCTTCATTTTTAAATGATGTACATACACTAGATAAACTTAAACAGGTTCTTGACCCTGATATTCTTGAGCAAGCATTTAAACATGCAGGTGTTGCTACTGTGCGTAAAAGGCGATTACCGCTAGAAGCTGTTATGTGGTCTGTAATTGGAATGAGTTTATTCCGAAACGAAACCGTTTGGGATATCGCTAATAGACTCGACATCTCTTTACCCGGAAAAAACAAACTAGTAGCGCCAAGTGCGCTAGTTCAAGGTCGGCAAAGGTTAGGCTATGAGTCAGTCCAACATACATTTCAATTACTTGCACACAAAACCTTTTCCACCCAGTCTTTTGAACAATGGTGCGGACTTAATTTACTCGCTGTAGATGGCGTTAGTTTTCGAACTCATGATAATCAAGAAAACAGAGAAGCATTTGGCAGTGACAGTAATCAACATGGAGAAGTAAGCTACCCACAAGTACGAATGTGTAGCCTTATGGAAGTATCTAGCCATTTACTGTTAGATAGCAGCTTTGACTCCCGTCGCATAGGTGAAATGAGCTTAGCTCAACGACTATTACCAGCCGTACCAGATAATTCTCTTACCTTGTTTGACCGCGGCTATTACTCATTAGGACTGTTGTATCAATGGCAAAACCAAGGAGATAACACTCACTGGATGTTACCCGCGAGGAAGGATTTACAGTATCAAGTTGAACATAGTATAAATGACAATGATAAAATAGTGATTTTGTCCACAAGTCCTCAAGCCAGAAAGAAATTTGAGTCATTACCAGAGACCATGATGGCAAGATTAACCACCTATAAAGTGGATGGAAAAAGCTATCGTGTACTCAGCTCTCTCATTGACCCTTTACGATTTCCATATGAAGAATTAACAGAGGTTTATACTCAACGCTGGGAAATTGAGCTGGCGTTTAGAGAAATAAAGCAGGGATTGAATCATAGCAAACACACGTTACGTAGTAAGAAACCAGACATGGTACGTCAAGAGTTATGGGGGTTATTACTCGCTTACAATTTAATACGTATCATCATGCTTGATGCAACTAAAGATGAGGATATTTTGCCTACACAGCTAAGCTTTAGCCAATCTATGCGACAGGTTATCGCTTTCTTTATGTTTACGCCAATACATAGTGCAAGTAAGTTGCCTATTCATTACGATGAGTTACTGACAACACTTAGATTGTTTATTTTACCCGATAGATTACCAGATAGGCATTATCCAAGGGTGATAAGAAAGAAGCCGAATAAGTACCCCTATAAAAGAAAATGCCAGTCAGTTCTTAACTGACTGGCATTATGCTTTATGCAGGCTTTTTTATTTGCCAAAGAAATAGACAACAAAAAACCCAGCAAAGGCTGGGTTTTTTGTTTATTAAATGTAATTACTGGCGAGTATCCATTAATTACATTTAATAAACGCTTAAAGCTAGTTTTCACTAGCCAAAAACTAAATCTCGTTTACGCACTTACTTAGCGAGCACGGAATACGATACGACCTTTCGATAAATCGTAAGGAGTCATTTCTACCGTTACTTTATCGCCGGTTAAAATACGGATATAGTTTTTGCGCATTTTACCTGAAATATGAGCCACAACTACGTGACCATTTTCTAGCTCAACTCGGAACATTGTATTTGGTAAAGTATCAAGGACTGTCCCTTGCATTTCGATTACGTCTTCTTTCGCCATGTTTAGCGTAACACCTCTTTAATAGTTAAACGCTGCAGATTTTGCCCAAAATACGCCAATAAGTAAAGGCGCAGGGGCTATTTTTGTAAATTAAATAGCCAGCCACTGGTCATTGCACTGTTTTTGAGCAGGTAAAAACTGCGTTTTATAGTTCATTTTGTCGCATTCATCTATTTGATAGCCTAAATAAACAAATTGTTTTTGTTGTAGTTTAGCAAATTTAAGTTGCTGTAATATCATTACAGTGCCTAAACTAAAGTGCTCATAGTCAGGGTCAAAAAATGTATAAATTGCCGAAATAGCATTGTCCATACAATCAGTTACAGCAACAGCCACTAAGTTATCTTGATCCCAAAGCTCTATAAAAGTAATGGTTAACCAACTACAAAACAAAAAGCTTTGAAATTGTGATTTATCAGGTGGATACATACTACCGTCTTGGTGGCGCAAGCTAATGTATTTACTGTAAAGTGGATAGTATTGTTCGCGTTCAACTTGAGAATATTTTACCTCAAAGCGGTTTTTTGCTTTGTTAAGTTTACGTTTTTGCGATTTTGTCGGCATAAACTCATCAGCTAAAACGCGCACAGAACTACACGCGCTGCAAATAGGGCAGTGCGGACGGTAAATTTGGTTACCACTGCGACGAAAGCCTAATCCTAATAACGACTCAAACTTGTTGCTGCTATAACAACTTGGGTCGAGTATCACCAGCAGTTGCTCTTGGCGATCAGGTAAATAACTGCATTCAAACGGTTGGCTTAGGCCTATACGAGCTGGAAGTTGTTCATTCATATATCGCGATTAGCTCCTGTGGCTGCCACATGCTGGCAGCTGGGGTGTAACACTGTGCTTTATTAAGTTTAGTTAAAAATTCTTCACGCGAAACCACGCTAGCACCTAACGACATTAAATAAGGGTTTTCTAATTGGCAATCAATAAAATGCGCATTATGGCGTTTAAGCCAATTAACCAGCGCCCACATAGCCAGTTTGGAGCAATTTGTTTGATGATGAAACATTGATTCACCACAAAAAACACCGGTTTGCATGATGCCATATAAGCCACCTGCAAGCTCTCCCTCGCGCCAAACCTCTAAACTATGAGCAATTCCATGGTGATGGGCATTAATGTACGCCTGTTGCATTTGCGGAGTGATCCAGGTGCCATCGGTATCAATACGTTGATCGCGACATGCTTCTATCACTTCTTCAAAGGCATGGTTTATGGTTACGGTGACCGGGTGCTTTTTTAAATGCTTACGTAGGCTTTTACTAACATGAAAGTCATTGAGCTCAACAATACCCCGCTCACTAGGCGACCACCACATAATTGGCTCGTGCTCACTAAACCACGGAAAAATACCTTGGCTGTAGGCATTTTTTAATCGCGCTACCGACAAGCATCCACCAATGGCAAGTAAACCATCGGGATCATCTAATGCATGGTTGGGATCAGGAAAAGCAAAGTGGCTTTGAGCGAGTTGATAGAGTTGTTTAGTCATAACACCGATTGAATAACTGCATGGTCAAGGTAAAGTGTAACCTGTTGCTTTAAAATCACAAACCACAAATTATTGTGTTGTCCATAGGGTTGAGCAGGGCTTACATTCCTGTTAGGTAAATTTTAGACATAAAAAAAGCGCGTTAAAAAACGCGCTTAATTAAATGGTAAACTAATCGAATTAGCTAACCACTTTTACAGGTACTGCTTGTCCAGCGTTAAACTTAGTTGTCATTGCTTCTTCAACAGGTGTAAACGAGGTAAGGTCAATACCTTCAACCGCAGACTTATACTCTTCGATAGTCGGGAAACGACCAAGTACAGTAGAAAGTACTACAACCGGCGTAGAGCCTAGTAGTGACTCACCTTTTTTCTCAGATGTATCGGCTACTACACGGCCTTGGAACAGACGAGTTGATGTTGCGATAACAGTGTCACCAGGTTCAGCTTTTTCTTGGTTACCCATACATAAGTTACAACCAGGGCGTTCTAGGTATAGGATATTTTCATACTTAGTACGTGCCGCTGTTTTTGGTTTTTCATCGTCAAATTCAAAACCTGCGTATTTAGCAAGAATATCCCAGTCGCCTTCCGCTTTAAGCTCATCAACAATGTTGTATGTTGGTGGCGCAACAACTAATGGTGCTTTGAATGAGATAGAACCGTTTTTCTTTTCTAGGTTACGCAGCATGTGAGCAATAATTTTCATATCGCCTTTGTGAACCATACACGAACCAACGAAACCTAAATCAACAGGTTTGTCGTTGTAAAAAGAAACAGGGCGGATCACATCGTGAGTATAACGCTTAGAAACATCATCGTTGTTCACGTCTGGATCGGCAATCATTGGCTCAACGATTTGGTCCAAATCAACCACAACTTCTGCGTGGTATTTAGCGTTGTCGTCTGGAGAAAGTGCTGGCTCTTCACCAGATTGAATACCTGCAATACGTTTGTCAGCTAAGTCGATTAGACCTTGTAGCGTTTGCGCTTCGTTATCCATACCTTTGTTGATCATGATTTGGATACGTGATTTAGCAAGTTCAATTGACTTAATTAGCGTTTCATCATTTGAAATACAGATTGACGCTTTCGCTTTCATTTCTGCAGTCCAGTCAGTGAAAGTAAACGCTTGGTCAGCCATTAGGGTACCAATATGTACTTCAATGATACGACCTTGGAATACGTTTTCGCCACCAAATTGCTTAAGCATTTGCGCTTGCGTTGCATGTACAACGTCGCGGAAATCCATGTGCTTAGCCATTTTGCCTTTAAACGTCACTTTAACTGAATCAGGAATCGGCATCGCTGATTCACCGGTTGCAAGTGCAACAGCAACAGTACCTGAATCGGCACCAAAGGCAACGCCTTTAGACATACGAGTATGCGAGTCACCACCGATGATGATAGCGCGATCATCAATTGTAATGTCGTTCAATACTTTGTGAATAACGTCAGTCATTGCATGGTAAACGCCTTTCGGGTCACGTGCAGTGATCAAACCAAACTTATTCATAAACGCCATTAGTTTAGGAATGTTAGCTTGTGCTTTGCTATCCCATACTGATGCAGTGTGACAACCAGACTGATAAGCACCATCAACAAGAGGTGAAATCGTTGAAGCAGCCATCGCTTCTAATTCTTGTGCTGTCATTGGACCGGTTGTATCTTGCGAACCAACGATGTTCACTTTAACACGAACATTTGAGCCTGCGTGAAGTGGCGTATCAGATAGAACACCTACCGCATTACGGTTAAAGATTTTTTCAACCGCTGTTAAGCCTTGGCCTTCATGTGAAATTTCTTTTGAAGGTGCATACACAAGAGGAGTTTCAATGCCGAGCGTTTCAGCAGCAAACGTTTGTAGTTTCTTACCAAATACTACAGCGTAAGAACCACCAGCTTTCATGAATTCAACTTTTTGCGGTGTGAACGCTGATGATACATCAACCAGTTCTTTATCACCGTTATAAAGCTTTTTCTCTTTTGTATTGATTGTTAATACAGTACCTGTGGCAACTGAATAAGCTTCTTCAAGCACTGCATCGCCATTTTCATCAGTTACAGTATTGCCGTCTGCATCTACTTTCTTAACCCAGTTTTTAAGATCAAGACCAATACCGCCGGTTACATCAACCGTCGTTAAGAAGATTGGTGCGATACCATTAGTACCTGCAACAACAGGTGCAATGTTGATGAAAGGAACGTATGGACTTGCTTGTTTACCCGCCCAAAGTGCAACGTTATTTACACCAGACATACGAGATGAACCAACGCCCATGGTGCCTTTTTCAGCAATAAGCATTACTTTAGCATTAGGGTGTTTCTTTTGAAGTTCAACGATTTCTTGTTGTGCTTCTTCAGTGATCATACACTTACCGTGTAATTCACGGTCAGCACGTGAGTGTGCTTGGTTACCTGGAGACAGTAAATCAGTTGAGATGTCGCCTTCACCAGCAATGTAAGTTACTACTTCGATTTTTTCTTCGATGTCAGGTAGTTTTGTGAAGAATTCAGCTTTTGAGAAACTCTCGAGTAATTCTTTAGCAATTGCGTTACCTGCTTCGTAGGCCGCTTTTATGCGCTCCATATCAGCATCGTATAAGAATACCTGAGTTTTAAGTACTTCAGCCGCTTGTGCTGCGATTGCTGCGTCATCACCAAATGCTAAATCAATTAGTATTTCAATTGACGGGCCGCCTTTCATGTGTGAAAGCAGTTCAAATGCAAATTCTGGAGTGATCTCTGCAACGAGCTCTTCACCTAAAATGATTTCTTTTAGAAACTGTGCTTTAACGCCCGCAGCACTAGTTGTTCCAGGTAAAGTATTATAAATAAAGAAATGCAGTGAATCTTTACGGTGCTCGTTATTAGTATCTTTAATTTGATTAATTATTTCTGATACTAGTTCAGCGCTATCGATTGGTTGTGGGCTTAATCCAAGCTCCGTTTTACGGGTTTGGATTTCTTCCATATATTTTGTATACAAACTCATAGAAAACTCTCGGTAATTTACTTGATATGAAGTTAAGCATTTTAACTGATTTTACAGTCTCTAGTAATGCCTAAATGAATAAAGCTTTTATTCCTGACGATAATTATAGCTAGTTTTACTTATATAATTTGACGGTATTCGTTGCTCACCCTTAGATCCTATCGTACCTAAGCCATTAATTGTATAAATACGATTGATTTCCAGTATAATTTTTGTGAATGTTTATGCGGCTGCAATGAGTACTTTTCGGTGTTGGATGAGCCTTTATAATTTTTGGCCACAAAAAAAGGGCTGAAAATTCAGCCCTTACTATATGTTATGAAAACTTATAGGTTATCTAAAAAGCGTTCTGCATCAAGTGCAGCCATACAGCCAGTACCCGCAGAAGTGATTGCTTGACGGTAGATATGATCAGACACATCACCGGCAGCAAATACGCCTGGCACACTCGTTTGTGTTGCATTACCGTTAAGACCAGACTCAACTACTAAGTAGCCGTCTTTCATTTCTAGCTGACCTTCAAACATATCGGTGTTTGGCTTATGGCCAATGGCAATAAACACACCCGCTAAATCAAGTTCTTCAGTAGCATCTGATGCCACATCTTTAATGCGAACGCCGGTAACGCCCATTTGGTCACCAAGCACTTCATCGAGTGTACGGTTGTAGTGCATGACAACGTTACCGTTTGCTGCTTTTTCAGCAAGGCGGTCAGCAAGAATCTTTTCACTACGGAAACTATCACGACGGTGAATAACATGAACTTCATCAGCAATGTTAGATAGGTATAACGCTTCTTCAACCGCTGTATTACCACCGCCAACAACCGCTACTTTTTGACCTTTATAGAAAAAGCCATCACAGGTTGCACAAGCTGAAACGCCGCGACCTTGGAAATTAGTCTCAGACTCTAAGCCTAAATATTTCGCAGAAGCACCTGTTGCAATGATTAAAGCATCACAGGTGTAAGTACCTTGGTCACCGGTTAGTGTGAAAGGGCGCTTAGATACGTCAACTTTGTTGATGTGGTCGAACACAATTTCAGTTTCAAAGCGTTCTGCATGCTCTTTCATACGATCCATTAATGCAGGGCCGGTTAAACCGTGTGCATCGCCAGGCCAGTTTTCAACTTCAGTAGTGGTTGTTAGCTGACCACCTTGTTGAATACCTGTAATTAAAACAGGGTTTAAATTAGCACGTGCAGCGTAAACTGCAGCTGTATAGCCTGCAGGGCCCGAACCTAAAATAAGTAACTTACAATGTTTTGCTTCAGTCATGATCTTTTCCTAAACGTTTAATACGGTTTTAATGCGCCCGATTCTAAGAAAAACAAGCAGGAAGTAAATAAAAGATGAGATTATTTTTTTTCGTAAATTCCGAAGCTGTTCATTAATGTGTACTAGCAAATGACTTACAAGCAGTGCTCGACTAATAAATAGACTGTTAGCCAATAAAACGACGTTAATTCATGACCAGCCTGATTTTTTTTGTTATCTTTTAACTAATTTTGATTTGTCACTGCTTAATTATGTGACCTAAGTGAATAGGCAACTATGTTATTTTGGCAAGAGAAACCCGCATTTGGGTTGACTTCAAAAGACGTTAACGTCTTAACCAATGCGCAAGAATACCGTACGCAATTGTTAGATTTAATTGCCAACGCAAAAAAACGAATTTATATCACCACACTTTACTTACAAGATGATGAAGCGGGTCGTGAAATATTAGCTGCACTACACAGTGCTTCGTTAGCTAATCCTGCGCTTGAGATAAAAGTATTGGTGGATTTTCATCGTGCGCAACGCGGTTTAATAGGAGCTGAAAAGTCAGAGGGCAATGCAAGCTTATATTGCGACGATTTAGAAAAATTTAATTCAAACGTTCAAGTGTATGGTGTCCCCGTAAAGGCAAAAGAACTGTTTGGGGTGTTACATTTAAAAGGCTTTGTTATTGACGACACACTGCTCTACAGCGGTGCCAGTTTAAATAATGTGTATTTGCAATATAGCGACCGATACCGGCTCGATCGCTACTTTTTAGTATCGCAAAGCGAATTATGTGACTCAGTAGTTGATTTTATCGAATCAACTTTATTAAGTTCTGAAGCGGTACCAAGAATTGATCAACGACCGCTTAAACGTATGGCTGACTTTAAGCTTGAACAAAAGCAACTTATGCGTGAGCTTAAATCGGCAAGTTATAAAAATGCGCAAGAGTTTAATACCCATGCAATGGGTATTCGTTTATTTTTAGGGTTAGGCCGTCGTAATAACGAGCTCAATCGCTTAATTAAAGCGTTATTTGATACCACCGAGCAAGAGTTGGTGTTATACACGCCGTATTTTAATTTTCCAGCGCCTTTAATGCGCTCTTTACGTCGATTATTAAAGCAAGGTAAGCAGGTTACTATTGTGGTGGGCGATAAAACCGCAAACGATTTTTATCTGCCACCTAGCGAGCCATTTAGTAAAATTGGTGCACTGCCTTATTTATACGAAACTATTTTGCACAAGTTTGTAAAATCGCAAAAACGCCACATAGATAATGGCAACCTAAACGTATACCTGTGGAAACACGAGAGTAACTCGTTCCATCTAAAAGGGATTTGCTGCGACCGTAAAGTGCATTTACTTAGCGGGCATAACCTAAATCCGCGCGCGTGGGGGCTGGATATCGAAAATGGCATTCTAATAGAAGATCCTGAGCAAACGATAATGCGCGATATTGATAATGAACGCCAAGAAATTTTAAAGCATTGTCGTCGTTTAACCGGCCCTGATGATTTAGAAACCATGGACGATTACCCGCAGCCGGTGAAAAAACTGCTTGGTCAAGCTAAGCGCGTAAAAGTCGATTTTATTATTAAACGATTTATATAATACGAGGGTCTGTTGACCACAGACCCTAAAATTTAGATACAAAAAAAGCAGCTAATTAGCTGCTTTTTTAATGCTTATACCTAAATAATGACTTAGGTATAAGCGGTAACTATTATTGTTACGCGTTTTCTACTGCAGTACGTGGGTCAACATATTCCATGTTGAACGCTTCAGCTACTTCTTTGTATGTTACTTGGCCTTTAATTACGTTTAAGCCTTTTAAGAAGTGAGCGTCATCTAATAGTGCTTTTTTGTAACCTTTGTTTGCAAGGTTAATGATGAACGGTAATGTTGCATTATTAAGTGCAAACGTCGATGTACGTGGAACAGCACCAGGCATGTTAGCAACACAGTAGTGAACAACTTCATCAACGATGAAAGTAGGATCAGCGTGCGTAGTTGCTTTAGAGGTTGCAATACAACCACCTTGGTCAATCGCAACATCAACAATAGCAGCACCTGGCTTCATTGCTTTAATGTGTTCAGCAGTCACTAGTTTAGGTGCAGCAGCACCTGGGATAAGCACGCCACCAATTACTAGGTCAGCTTCTAGTACGTGCTTTTCAAGCGCGTCAGCTGTTGAGTAAATAGCTTTAACTTTGTTACCAAACTGTGCGTCTAGTGCACGTAGTACGTCGATGTTACGGTCAAGTACAACAACCTCAGCACCTAAGCCAACCGCCATTTGTGCAGCGCTACGACCAACCATGCCGCCACCAATAACAACAACTTTAGCTGGCTCAACACCTGGTACACCACCTAGTAACATACCACGACCGTGGTTTGCTTTTTCTAGCGCTTGTGCACCTGCTTGAATAGACATACGACCCGCTACTTCACTCATTGGTGCCAATAGTGGTAAACCGCCGCGTGCGTCAGTCACTGTTTCATAAGCAATACAGATTGCTTTACTTTTAACAAGGTCTTCAGTTTGTGGAAGATCCGGTGCAAGGTGAAGGTAAGTGAAAAGAATTTGGTCTTCACGTAACATTGCACGTTCAACAGCTTGTGGCTCTTTTACCTTGATGATCATTTCTGCTTTTGCAAAAACGTCAGCAGCTGTTTCTAAAATTTCAGCACCTGCTTGAACATAATCATCATCTGTAAAACCAATGCCCATACCAGCATTCGTTTCAACAATCACTTGGTGACCGTGATTTACAAGTTCGCGAACACTCGCAGGAACCATACCTACACGGTACTCATGGTTTTTAATTTCTTTAGGTACACCAATAATCATAATTTTGCCTTGTTAGAACGGGATAAAAATTTTTCACTATTATATTCATGCTAGGGTAGTGTGTCTCACCTTTTTTTAAGGTCTTTGTAGTGTTAGTATCTGTTAAATCGATTTTATTAGAATAAAAAACTAAAAAGCTATGCATAACTTATTAGACCGTATTGATCGCAAGATTTTAGTCGAATTACAACTCGATGGCCGCCTGTCAAATGTTGAACTGGCCCGACGAGTTGGCCTAAGCGCCACGCCCTGTCTAGAGCGAGTGAAAAAGCTCGAACGAGAAGGGTATATTTTAGGCTACAAAGCCGTGGTTGATCCTGCCAAGCTTGGTCAAGGGCTTTCTGTGTATGTGGAAGTAACCATTACCAAAACATCGCCCGACGTATTTGAAGAGTTCAGTGCTGCTGTTAGAAAGCACGAAGAAATTATAGAATGTCATTTGGTTTCGGGTAATTTCGACTTTTTATTAAAAACCCGAGTTAACGATATGTCAGAATACCGAGGCGTGCTCGGTGATATACTATTAAAGCTGCCTAATGTGAGTGAAAGCCGCACTTATGTAGTCATGGAAGAAGTAAAAGGTGAAGAGGGCGTGGTTATCCGTCCTTTTGTTGCTTAATGATAGAGTAACAGCCTTTAATATACTTTTATTGTTGCAGCCAACTTTGCTTTTTTAATAAGTGTACGACTAAATAATAAAAACTTGTTCATAATCAGGCCATCATGGTTAAGATAAAGTGCATCAAAATACATTTCCTGCTAAGGTATTCTATTGCCAAGTGAGTGTAAAAAATAATAATGAGGGATAGGTAATTATGCGCCTAAACGGTGTACAAAGACTATTAGAAACGGGGCTCATCGTCAGCACCTTTGCAGCGGTATTTATTTTATGTGCTTTAATTAGTTTTCATCCTGCCGATCCTGCTTGGTCGCAAACGGGTGAATTTACCAACGTACAAAATATTACGGGTACAGCGGGCGCGTGGGTGGCCGACATACTATTACTTACCTTTGGCTGGCTTGCCTATTTTGTGCCAGCGGCTATTCAGCTGCTAGGTTACTTGGTGTTTAAGCAGCCACACCGTATTTTACAACTCGATTACACCACACTTGGATTACGCATTATTGGTTTTGCGCTGTTTATTACCTCAGCCACTGCTATTAGCAGTATTAATTTTGATGATATTTATAATTTTTCATCCGGTGGGGTAGTGGGTGATGTGATTGCATCAGCCATGATGCCAGCGTTTAATTTTACCGGTACCTCTATTTTACTACTGTGTTTCTTTTTTGCAGGGCTAACGCTATTAACGGGTGTGTCGTGGGTGCAATTTGTTGATTACTTAGGTGATTTAATTGTTCGGTTATACCGCTTTTTGGTGACCTATGCCCGGGGCTGGATGCAACGTGAACGCATTGCAGGTAAAGTACAAGACGAGCAACCTGATGCCTATTTTGAAAACGATACACACCAACAAGAACCTGAGCTTGCTAATAAAGTAGCAGACAAACCAAAAGCAATTGATAAACCAGCAACTAAGGTTAATGCCCCTCAAGACGACGAATTTATGCCGTTTGACGAGCTTGACCAAATACTCGATCAAGAAATTAGCTTTAGCGCCATAGACGATGAACCTATGGACACCGAGGCAGCACTTAACGCGCTGGATCAAAGCCCTGTGGTTGAACCTGAAAAACCAGCAACAACCGTGGTTTCACCAGCAAGGCCAATTAACAAGCCAAAATCAGGGTTTCAACCGCCGCCAACTGCAAAAGAAAAGTTTGAGCAATTATTAGAGCAAGAGCCACCACCGGGGCCATTGCCATCACTTAATTTACTCGACAGACCCGACAAAGCTAAAAACCCCATTTCGCAAGAAGAGCTCGATAGCGTATCACGCCTTGTAGAAACAAAATTACTCGATTTTAACGTACAAGCAACCGTAGTTGGAGTATATCCAGGGCCTGTTGTTACTCGTTTTGAGCTTGATTTAGCACCGGGTATTAAGGTGTCTAAAATTACAGGGCTGTCAAAAGATTTAGCGCGTTCACTTTCGGCAATTAGTGTGCGCGTGGTTGAAGTTATTCCGGGTAAAACCTATATCGGTATTGAGCTGCCTAATAAATACCGTGAAATTGTACGTTTATCAGAAGTCATAAACGCACCTAAGTTTGAGCAAAACCCATCGCCGTTAACCATGGTGCTAGGTAAAGATATTGCAGGGCAACCTGTGTGTGCCGACTTAGGTAAAATGCCACACTTACTGGTAGCTGGTACAACCGGTTCAGGTAAGTCAGTGGGCGTTAATGTAATGATATTAAGCTTACTGTATAAATCGGGCCCTGAAGATGTTCGTATGATCATGATTGACCCGAAAATGCTTGAGCTTTCTGTTTACGAAGGCATTCCGCATTTATTGTGTGAAGTTGTGACCGACATGAAAGAAGCGGCTAACGCACTGCGTTGGTGTGTAGGTGAAATGGAACGCCGCTATAAGCTGATGTCGGCTTTAGGTGTACGTAACTTAAAAGGGTACAACCAAAAAGTAATGGAAGCCAAAGAAGCGGGCTACCCAATTATGGATCCATTATTTAAAGACACCGACGGCATGAAAGACGGCCCAGATGAGCTGGATAAATTACCCAGCATAGTGGTGGTTATTGACGAATTTGCCGACATGATGATGATTGTAGGTAAAAAAGTTGAAGAACTTATTGCCCGTATAGCGCAAAAAGCGCGTGCTGCGGGTATTCATTTAATTTTGGCAACGCAGCGTCCGTCGGTTGATGTAATAACCGGTTTAATAAAAGCGAATATACCTACACGTATGGCGTTTCAGGTATCAAGTAAAATAGACTCGCGCACCATACTTGATCAACAAGGCGCAGAAAATTTATTAGGCATGGGTGACATGCTTTATTTACCGCCAGGTACCAGTGTACCTGAGCGTGTGCATGGCGCGTTTGTAGACGACCATGAAGTACATGCTGTGGTAAACGATTGGAAAGCCCGTGCTAAACCAAATTACATAGACGAGATTTTAAATGGCGATGCCACGGAAGATATTCTATTACCAGGGGAAGCCAGTGAAAATGGCGATGAAGAGTCAGATCCGTTATACGACGAAGCGGTCGCCTTTGTAATAGAAACCGGTAAAGTATCGGTATCATCAGTGCAACGTAAATTACGTGTAGGCTATAATCGTGCTGCACGTTTAGTAGAACAAATGGAAACATCAGGTATCGTGAGTGCACCAGGACACAACGGCGCGCGCGATGTATTAGTACCTAATGGAGCAAATTAATGAAAAAATTAAGTAGTTTATTATTGGTATTGGGCAGTTTAGTGGCGATGCCAAGCTTTGCTGACGACAGCCAAGCATTACAAGATAAGTTATCGACCTTAAAAAGCTTTAAAGCACAATTTAAACAGAACGTAACCGACGGTGAAGGCCAACTGGTAATGCAAGGTCAAGGCAATATTGCGTTGCAACAGCCATTAATGATCCGCTGGCAGCAAACTAACCCAGACGACACTTTATTTGTATCAAACGGCGATAAAACCTATTACTTTGATAGCTTTGCTGAGCAAGTAACCATTATGAAAACCAGCGGTTTAATTGACTCAACGCCGTTTATATTGCTCACCTCTAAAGACCCTGCGCAATGGGAAAAATACAGCGTGATCGCTACTGACTTAGGCTTTAGCATTACCCCAAATAAAGGCGTAGAAAGCCAAGTAGAGCAGCTTGATATTACTTTTGCTGATAACGAGCAAGGGCTTGCAAAACTGGTAGTTAAAGATAACTCAGGCCAGCTGTCTGCGTTTACATTTAGCAATGCACAGGTTAATACTGAGCTTGATAAAACAACTTTTGAATTTACCCCGCCAGCGGGTGTAGAAATAGACGATCAGAGTAACGGTGAGTAATTTAGGATTTAACTTTGGGCCCGATGTGCGCCCACTCGCTGCGCGTATGCGCCCTTTATCGCTTAACGATTACATAGGGCAGCAACATTTACTCAGCGCTGATAAACCTCTTCATCAAGCGATAGTAGCAGGGCGCTGCCATAGTTTAATTTTATGGGGGCCGCCGGGGGTAGGTAAAACTACGCTGGCGCAAATTATTGCCAACCATGCAGACGCTGAACTAATTCAAATGTCGGCGGTAACTGCCGGGGTGAAAGATATACGCGATAGCGTAACCCAAGCGCGCGATAACTTACAAAGCCGTGGTCAGCGCACTTTGATGTTTGTTGACGAGGTACACCGCTTTAATAAATCTCAGCAAGACGCGTTTTTACCGCATATTGAAGATGGCACTTTTATATTTGTTGGTGCCACCACCGAAAACCCCTCATTTGCGCTTAATAATGCGATTTTATCTCGCGCAAGGGTGTATGTATTAAAATCCTTGCAAGAAAGCGATTTATACACAGTAATAGAGCGCGCACTCAAACAAGACGAACAACTTAGCCAAAAGCAAATCGTGATTGCAGATAACGCCAAACAAGCGCTGTGCCAAGCAAGCGGTGGCGATGCTCGTAAAGTGCTTAATTTACTCGAGCAAGCAGTCGATTTAACCACTGAGCAAAACGGCAAGTACAACGTAGACGAACAGGTACTGAGCCAAGTACTCCCTACGCATTTAGCTAAATACGATAAAGGCGGCGATGAATTTTACGATTTAATTTCGGCGTTTCATAAATCGGTGCGAGGCAGTTCGCCAGATGGTGCGCTTTACTGGTACTGCCGTATTTTAGCCGGTGGCGGCGACCCGCTTTATGTTGCAAGGCGCTTATTAGCAATTGCTACAGAAGACATCGGCAACGCAGATCCACGAGCGATGGAAGTGGCTTTAAACGCATGGGATATTTTTCAGCGTGTTGGCCCAAGCGAAGGTGAGCGCGCCATTGCACAGGCCACTTTGTACTTGGCTAGTGCACCTAAAAGTAATGCGGTTTATATGGCGTTTAATCAAGCCAAACAAGACGCTAAAAACGAGCCAAGCTACCCGGTACCAGAGCATTTACGTAATGCCCCCACCAATTTAATGAAAGACTTAGGTTATGGCGCAGAGTATCGTTACGCGCATAACGAAGAAGGCGCATTTGCTGCTGGCGAAAAATACCTACCGCCAGAAATGGATGGCAAACAATACTACCAGCCAAGTGATCGTGGACTTGAGCAAAAAATTAAACAAAAGCTCGATTATTTAAAAGAGCGCGACGCACAAAGTCCAATAAAACGTTATGAGCATGATTAAACTTTACATGATGATAGCCCTTGGCGGAGCGTCAGGAGCCTGTTTACGGTTTTTTATTAGCGAAACCATGCTAAAACTCCTCGGTAGGGGATTCCCTTTTGGCACGTTGACGGTTAATATTCTGGGTTCATTGTTGATGGGCATTTTATACGGTTTAATAGATAAACAAGTTATTGCCGTCAGTCCTGCTAAAACCCTCATCGGAATTGGCTTTTTAGGTGCGTTAACCACCTTTTCAACATTCTCAATGGATTCGTTGTTGTTATTACAACAAGGTCACTTTATTAAAATGGCCCTCAATATCATCTTAAACGTGATGGTGTGTATTTTTATGGCTTGGCTGGGCCTTCAGCTAGTAATGCAAAAAGGTTAAAAAACTAACATGTTAGATTCTAAATATTTACGTCAAGATGTCGAACAAACTGCAGCACGTTTAGCCGCACGTGGTTATGAGCTAGATGTAGCGGTAGTGACTGAACTTGAAGAAAAACGCAAAACATTACAAGTAAAAACGCAAGAACTTCAAAGTCAACGTAACGCCAGTGCTAAAGCCATTGGTCAAGCAAAAGCAAAAGGCGAAGACGCACAACCATTGCTAGACGCAGTTGCTAACTTAGGCAGCGAGTTAGACGCGGCTAAAGCTGAGCAAGACGAAGTGTTAGAAGCAATTAAACAAATTGCCTTAGCAATTCCAAACTTACCGGACGAGTCGGTACCAGAAGGCGCTGACGAAGACGACAACGTAGAAATTTTAACTTGGGGTACACCTAAAAAGTACGATTTTGAAGTTAAAGACCACGTTGATGTAGGTCAAGACCTAAACGGCCTAGACTTTGAAATGGGCGTTAAAATTAGTGGCGCACGTTTTACAGTAATGCGCGGCCAAGTAGCACGTATGCACCGTGCACTTACCCAATACATGCTAGACACCCACACAGATAAAAACGGCTACACAGAAATGTATGTACCGTACTTAGTTAATAGCGCAAGCCTATACGGTACGAGCCAATTACCTAAGTTTGCGGGCGATTTATTCCACACGTTAGGCCTAGTGAACGATGATGGCGAGCAGCAAGCTGGCTTTAGCCTTATTCCTACGGCAGAAGTACCGCTTACAAACAGCGCACGTGATGAAATTTACGAAGAAAGCGATTTACCAATTCGCTTAACAGCGCACACGCCATGTTTTAGAAGTGAAGCTGGCAGCTACGGTCGCGATACACGCGGTTTAATCCGTCAGCACCAGTTTGATAAAGTAGAGCTTGTACAGCTTGTAAAACCAGAAGATTCAATGCAAGCACTCGAAGAGCTAACAGGCCATGCTGAGCAAATTTTACAAGCGCTAGAATTGCCATACCGTAAAGTGATTTTATGTATGGGCGACATGGGTTTTGGCGCAGCTAAAACATACGATTTAGAAGTATGGTTACCAGCACAAGACACCTACCGTGAAATTTCATCATGTTCAAACATGGTCGATTTCCAAGCACGCCGTATGCAAGCACGTTTTCGTCGTGAAGGTGCTAAAAAACCAGAGCTTTTACACACACTAAACGGCTCAGGTTTAGCGGTTGGTCGTACACTTGTAGCAATACTAGAAAACTACCAACAAGCCGACGGCTCTGTAGTCGTACCAGAAGTATTACGCCCATACATGGGTGGACTTGAAGTGATTGGTAAAGCTTAAAGTACTAGCTGTCAGCTGTCAGTTTTTAGCCATAAGCTTTAGAAAGAAAGCCGCTGTTTGTAATGAACAGCGGCTTTTTTGTTGTGGGTTCAGGAAAAAGGTGAAAGGGAAAAGGTTCAAGGAGAAAGGCTCAAGGCGAAAATAAAAGTCTAAGTTATTCTATTTGTCAGTAAAAATAATACACCTGCCTCTATTGTTTATTTGCACAACACTTTTTGTCTAATATTACTGAGCTCCACCATTTTGGTGTTTTTCTGCATCCAGTAAATTTAGATGAGAGCTAACTAATTGTTTACATGTGTTTATTCGCTGGTTAAATTAGATTAATTGTAATATTTAGACATTTGTCGGTTTATAAAACGACAAATGTCGGATACAAAGTTGTTAAGTGCCTTTCTGGCAAGGAGAAATATTCTGATTAGTATAGTTTTTGGTGCGGGAGCAAGTTTTGGTTCAGGTGGGTGCTCGCCAAAAAATCCTCCATTGGGAAATGACCTATTCAATGATCTTGAAAACTTGAATGGTGCATTTTATAGACTTAGCTCTGAATCAAAAGCTGTATTTAGAACCTGTGGATTTGAAGCAGGTATGGCTACAGTTGCTGATGACAGCCGAATCATTAATCCACTTCAAAAGGAGTTAGCTTGTTACTTATCAAAATTTTTTACTAGGCCAGACAATGCTTATGTACGTTTATTTAATAAACTACGAAGCTGTATGGAACAGATAAATATCACAACTTTAAATTATGATTTATTGATAGAACAATCCCTAACTAGAAATGGCTTTAACTTGGATTATAATGCTGATGATAATGGAGTTAACTTATTGAAGCCTCATGGTTCATCTAATTTTCTACCACAACTTCCTAATGGCATGGTTATGTCAGGCAATACAATGATAGGTTGTAGAACGTATGTGGAAGGTTTAGAAACTAAAGCTGTGTCGACAGCTCATGACGTAGAAAAATGGTGTAATGACCAAAAAAACTCTGACTTGAGCCCCGTTTTAGCTATGTATGCAGAGGGAAAGCGTGTCGTTGTAAATAGTGAGCTGATTAAGAATACACAAAATAGATATTCTGAAATTATTGCTACCTCAAGCTTAGTTGTTCTTGTTGGTATAAAATATATAGCTCATGATGTACATATCTGGGAGCCTATTGAGCAAGCACGACCAAACCTTTTAATAGTAGATCCATATCCTCAAACAACCATTGATTGGGCAAAAGCTCATAATTTTAATAATACGACCATTATAAAAAAGAGTTTTGATAAATCAATTTGGGACATAACGAAAGCAGTGCATCGAGAACTATAATGCACTTAACAAACGCGTTAATTAGGACGCTCGCAAGCTAGCGCCCATTACGCGGGCGTTATAAGGGTTCAGTGTTGTCACATTTCGATTTTCTTCCTACATCTCCTCCTGATGTGCATGAAAAAACCAAAGTGGTCAAATCTTGACTTCAGACATCAGAACTTAAATTCACAAAAGCGCAACGTCTCTTATCCTTTTTGTGAATAAATCTCTTCATTAAAAAGCACTCAGATAACAACTTAATAGTTAGTTATGTTCTAACTATTTGTTAAATAGTAAATTATCTTTGGATTTTGTTTCTTTATAACTTATTCTATGTACCTCATTGGCGGGTTAATAAGTTGGCGTCATATGCCAAAGGATATTTATGAGTACTAAAAGTAGACGATTACGCAAGAAATTGTATTTAGATGAATTTGCTATTCTAGGTTTTGAATTTACTTGTAATTTAAATGCTACTGAAGCGGAATTTGATTTATTACTAGATGGGCTTTTAGAATTCATCGATAAAAGAAAACTTTGTATTGCTGGTGGAGGTGACTGTAAGTCATTCAGTGGTTTTATTTGTTCTGTTAATCGTTATGGTTCGGCGACTAACCAAGATAGAGCAGACGTTGAGCTTTGGTTAAAGTCTAAAGAAAACATTTCAAATATTTTTGTTAGTCAACTAGTTGATGCAAACTACGGAGTGTAATGATTTATCTAAAATTATTTGGTTGAAGACCAAAATGAGCAAATATTAACTTCATATATCAGAGCTTAAATCTAATTGCGGCTTAATTTAAGTCGCAATTTTGCATATTATACACAGCGTGATAAGTCGGGTTGCCCCAAGTAAATTCATCATTTTTGTCGGATGGCGTGGCTTCGCCACTTATCCGACCTACGTTAAAAGGTAGGTTGAATCGCCCCGAGTTCATCGGAGACCAGTTTGTTTAAGTCAGGCCACTTTACCTGACTCGTTTAAATTATCATAGTAGTCTGTTTCATATTGAGCTGGTGAAATATACCCAATTGAAGATAATAAGCGTTGATTATTAAACCAATTGACCCACTCTAACGTTGCGTATTCAACAGCATCAACATTCTTCCACGGGCCATTTCTGCGAATAATCTCTGTTTTAAATAATCCATTTATTGTTTCAGCCAATGCATTGTCATAAGAGTCACCCACACTGCCTACAGACGCTTGAATTCCAGCTTCAGCAAGTCGCTCAGTGTATCGTATAGACAAATATTGGCTGCCTCTGTCGCTGTGGTGAATTAACCCTTCGGGGTTGCCACGATGCCAAATAGCTTGCTCTAACGCATCAAGAATAAGCTCTGTGTGCATTGTCGTTGATACACGCCAACCTACAATGTATCGTGAAAAAACATCTATCACGAAAGCGACATAAACAAACCCACTCCATGTGGCAA
>NZ_AUTH01000065.1:0-8777 GCF_000497975.1 Pseudoalteromonas sp. TB41
TAATGCCAGTCAGTTAAGAACTGACTGGCATTTTCTTTTATAGGGGTACTTATTCGGCTTCTTTCTTATCACCCTTGGATAATGCCTATCTGGTAATCTATCGGGTAAAATAAACAATCTAAGTGTTGTCAGTAACTCATCGTAATGAATAGGCAACTTACTTGCACTATGTATTGGCGTAAACATAAAGAAAGCGATAACCTGTCGCATAGATTGGCTAAAGCTTAGCTGTGTAGGCAAAATATCCTCATCTTTAGTTGCATCAAGCATGATGATACGTATTAAATTGTAAGCGAGTAATAACCCCCATAACTCTTGACGTACCATGTCTGGTTTCTTACTACGTAACGTGTGTTTGCTATGATTCAATCCCTGCTTTATTTCTCTAAACGCCAGCTCAATTTCCCAGCGTTGAGTATAAACCTCTGTTAATTCTTCATATGGAAATCGTAAAGGGTCAATGAGAGAGCTGAGTACACGATAGCTTTTTCCATCCACTTTATAGGTGGTTAATCTTGCCATCATGGTCTCTGGTAATGACTCAAATTTCTTTCTGGCTTGAGGACTTGTGGACAAAATCACTATTTTATCATTGTCATTTATACTATGTTCAACTTGATACTGTAAATCCTTCCTCGCGGGTAACATCCAGTGAGTGTTATCTCCTTGGTTTTGCCATTGATACAACAGTCCTAATGAGTAATAGCCGCGGTCAAACAAGGTAAGAGAATTATCTGGTACGGCTGGTAATAGTCGTTGAGCTAAGCTCATTTCACCTATGCGACGGGAGTCAAAGCTGCTATCTAACAGTAAATGGCTAGATACTTCCATAAGGCTACACATTCGTACTTGTGGGTAGCTTACTTCTCCATGTTGATTACTGTCACTGCCAAATGCTTCTCTGTTTTCTTGATTATCATGAGTTCGAAAACTAACGCCATCTACAGCGAGTAAATTAAGTCCGCACCATTGTTCAAAAGACTGGGTGGAAAAGGTTTTGTGTGCAAGTAATTGAAATGTATGTTGGACTGACTCATAGCCTAACCTTTGCCGACCTTGAACTAGCGCACTTGGCGCTACTAGTTTGTTTTTTCCGGGTAAAGAGATGTCGAGTCTATTAGCGATATCCCAAACGGTTTCGTTTCGGAATAAACTCATTCCAATTACAGACCACATAACAGCTTCTAGCGGTAATCGCCTTTTACGCACAGTAGCAACACCTGCATGTTTAAATGCTTGCTCAAGAATATCAGGGTCAAGAACCTGTTTAAGTTTATCTAGTGTATGTACATCATTTAAAAATGAAGACATGTTATCGAAGTGCTGAATGAGAGACATAAAAAAATCCGATATTATTTCTAATATCGGATTTTGAAGCCATGGAAAGATCAGTCAAGTGATCATAAAAATATTCTTAACTGATCTGCATTACGCATTAGCGGCCTTTTTTATGAACAGCTTTTACTTATACCAATCTGCAAAGTAAACCACTTAAATAAGCGAATTGGTATTAGGCACAAAAAAAAGGCGCTCTTTGGAGCGCCTTTTCATTCATTTAATGGATTTATACCAGTTTAGATAAAATCTCGTTAAATGTTGTGCTTGGGCGCATTGCTTTAAAAGCTGCATCGTCATTTGGCTGGAAGTATCCGCCAATGTCCATTGCTGGGCCCTGTGCATCGTTTAGCTCGCTAACAATTTGCTCTTTGTTAGTTTCAAGGTCGCTAGCAATTTGCGTAAACTGCGCTTTAAGCTCGCTGTCATCATTTTGCTTAGCAAGTTCTTGTGCCCAGAATAAAGATAAGAAGAAATGAGAACCACGGTTATCAATCTCTTTTACTTTACGTGAAGGCGACTTGTTTTCAGCTAAGAATGTGCCGGTAGCTTTATCAAGTGTATCTGCAAGTACTTGTGCTTTTTTGTTACCTGTTGTTGTGCTTAGGTGCTCAAGTGACGCAGCAAGTGCTAAGAATTCACCTAAAGAATCCCAACGTAAGTGGTTTTCTTTCTCAAATTGTTGAACGTGCTTAGGTGCAGAGCCACCCGCACCAGTTTCAAATAAACCACCGCCATTCATTAGTGGCACAATTGAAAGCATTTTAGCACTGGTACCCAATTCTAAAATTGGGAATAAATCTGTTAAATAATCACGTAACACGTTACCCGTTACAGAAATTGTGTCTTTACCTTCTTTGATGCGTGCTAGTGAGAACAAGGTTGCATCCATTGGCGATAAAATTTGAATATCTAGGCCAGCAGTGTCGTGATCTGGCAGGTATTTATTTACTTTTTTGATTAGCTCAGCATCGTGTGCACGTTCTGCATCTAACCAGAAAATAGCCGGATTACCTGTTGCGCGAGCGCGGTTTACTGCAAGTTTAACCCAATCTTGAATAGGTGCATCTTTAACCTGACACATGCGCCAGATATCGCCTTTCTCAACACTGTGCTCAAGTAACGTATTACCGTTTGTGTCTACAACACGGATAGTACCGTCAGCTTTTGCTTCAAATGTTTTATCGTGTGAGCCGTACTCTTCTGCTTTTTGAGCCATAAGGCCAACGTTTGGTACGCTACCCATAGTCGTAGGATCAAATGCACCGTGCTCTTTACAAAAATCAATCGTTGCTTGGTAAACGCCAGAGTAACAACGATCTGGAATTACAAAGCTTGTGTCTTGTAATTTATCGTCTTTATTCCACATTTGACCGCTTGAACGAATTGCAGCAGGCATAGAGGCATCGATGATCACATCACTTGGTACGTGTAAGTTTGTAATACCACGATGAGAATCAACCATTGCGATAGCAGGGCGGTCAGCGTAAACAGCTTGAATGTCAGCTTCAATTTCTTCGCGCTTAGCGTCATCTAAAGTTTGAATTTTAGAGTACACATCGCCTAAACCGTTATTTACATCAACACCTAGCTCTTCAAAAAGTGCACCGTGTTTTGCAAAAACGTCTTTGTAAAATACTTTTACAGCGTGACCAAAGATGATTGGATCAGATACTTTCATCATGGTCGCTTTCATATGAAGCGAAAATAACACGCCTTTTTCTTTAGCTGCATTAATTTCAGCTTCAAGGAATGCTTGTAATTTTGCAGCACTAATACGTGATGCATCAATAACTTCACCAGCAAGTAGCGGTGTGCTTTGCTTAAGTACAGTGATATCGCCATTAGCCGCTACGTGTTCAATACGAACATCCGTTGCTTCATCAACAGTTAGTGATTGCTCTGAACCAAAGAAGTCACCTTCTTCCATGCTTGCAACATAAGACTGTGAATCTTTGCTCCATGCCCCCATTGAATGTGGGTTATTACGTGCATATTCTTTTACTGAACTTGGTGCGCGACGGTCAGAGTTACCTTCACGAAGTACAGGGTTTACTGCACTGCCTTTAATTTTGTCATAGGCGGCTTGAATCGCTTTTTCTTCATCGTTTTTAGGTTCTACAGGGTATTCTGGAAGTGCATAACCTTTTTCTTGAAGCTCTTTAATTACAGCGCGAAGTTGTGGAACTGAGGCACTGATGTTCGGTAATTTAATGATATTAGCTTCTGGTGTTTTCGCCATTTCGCCAAGTTCTGCAAGTGCATCACCAATGCGTTGTTCTTCTGTTAGGTAATCCGGGAAGCTCGCAATAACACGACCAGCGAGTGAGATGTCGCGTGTTTCAACTTCAACACCTGCCGCATTTGTGTACGCTTGGATAATTGGTAACAACGAATACGTTGCTAATGCCGGAGCTTCGTCCGTTTTTGTATAGATAATTTTTGATGTCATCATCATTCCTAGATAGTAGGCCGCATTGGCCAAATTCAACAATGCAAAGAAATCATCGCCTAATACCTTATAAATAAAGTATTAATGTATGCAATGAGTAGTCTGTTAGGTGTTGGTACTCGTATAACCTAAACAAGGTAAGAATAATCACACCTGACGGACTAGTGTCTTTTATAACTAAAATTTATGTAAATCTAAACTAGCCATTAGGCTAAAGTAATTACGTTTTACAGGATAAAGAGTGTAACAAGCTTGGCTAAAAAGGGCTAGGATTACGCGCCAAACGCCAGCAGTTAAACATCTAATAATGAAATTATTGGGGTAGATAAAATAAAATCAAGGAGTGGGGTTGAATTAACGAACAATGAAGCAATTAATATAGAAGTGGTTAGGGGTTTTAGGGAATTAAGCGAGGATCTAAATAGGTCGCTCGCTTTAGTCTCATATTTACAATCACTCTAAAATATCGCCGTTAGGGGCTATATTAGTAGCGTGTAGACCTTTAGGGCCTTGTTGTAATTCGAAGGTAACATCTTGACCAGCTTTAAGCGTCTTGTATCCGTCCATTACAATAGTGGAGTAATGAGCAAAAATGTCGTTCTCGCAACCGTCTTCTACGATGAAACCAAAACCTTTGGCGTTGTTGAACCATTTGACTTTACCACAAGCCATACTTCTACATCCTTCTATAAGTTGACTAATTTAGTTATCCTAAACTGTATTGTTTGCTAGACTGACTAAGGTTTAATCAATCACCATTTGACTGTAGTTTATTTAAGCAACCAGTCAAGTGTTTTGGGTTATTTTTTAACATTTTATTTATTTTTTTATTCAAGTTTGCTTGAGTTACAAAGACAAGACTATATTTAATTATGAGTGGTATGAAAGATTCTGGTGTTATCGACACCGTTCGCGATAGTGAAAAGCAAAAGTTGCAGCCACCGCGAAAATATAAAGTTGTGTTAAACAACGATGATTACACGCCGATGGATTTTGTAATTGAGATCTTGATGACGTTTTTTAATATGGATAGCGATAGAGCAACTGATGTGATGCTGCAAATACATCAGCAAGGTAAGGGCATTTGTGGTGTTTACAGCGCCGATGTAGCACATACCAAGGCTGAGCAAGTTAACCGCTACTCAAGGGATAACGAGCATCCACTGCTATGTAGTTGTGAGCAGGAATAAATACCACAAAGGTGAACTTTCATCTTTGAAGTGCGGTATAAAATTATTATCTCTGTAAGGGGTTGCCAATGCTAAATAAAGACTTAGAACTAACTTTGAACACCGCGTTTCGTGAAGCGCGTACACGTCGTCATGAGTTTATGACCGTAGAGCATCTTTTATTAGCTCTACTCGATAATCCATCAGCTGGAGAAGCGCTTAATGCGTGTGGTGTTGACATTTCTGGATTAAAAACAGAGTTACTTGAATTTATTGATGAAACCACACCGGTTATTCCTGATTTAGAAGAAGAACGCGAAACTCAACCAACGCTTGGTTTTCAGCGTGTATTACAGCGCGCAGTATTTCATGTGCAATCTTCGGGAAAAAATGAAGTGACTGGTGTAAATGTGCTGGTGGCTATTTTTTCTGAGCAAGAAAGCCAAGCAGTTTATTTACTTAAAAAGAATGATATTTCTCGCCTTGATATTGTTAATTTTATTTCTCATGGGATTGCCAAAGGTGACGACGAATTAGGCGATGACACTGACGATATACATGAAGAAGTGCAAGAAGTTGCCAGTGAAGAAGCGAGTAAGCTCGACAGCTTTACAACTAACCTTAATATACACGCTAAAGAGGGTAATATTGACCCGCTTGTTGGCCGTGACAGTGAAGTAGAGCGCACAGTGCAAGTGCTGTGTCGTCGTAAAAAGAATAACCCATTATTGGTTGGTGAAGCCGGCGTGGGTAAAACAGCCATCGCTGAGGGTTTAGCGTATCGAATTGTTAACGAACAAGTGCCTGAAGTTATTGCTGATGCGGTTGTTTACTCATTAGATATGGGCGCTTTGCTTGCCGGTACTAAATACCGAGGCGATTTTGAGAAGCGCTTTAAAAGCTTATTAAAAGAGCTGCAAGCTAAACCAGGCTCTATTTTATTTATAGATGAAATTCATACCATTATCGGTGCAGGTGCTGCATCGGGTGGGGTAATGGATGCCTCAAACTTAATTAAACCGCTACTTTCCAGTGGACAATTACGGTGTATGGGTTCTACCACCTATGGTGAGTACAAAAATATTTTTGAGAAAGACCGTGCCTTGGTACGTCGCTTTCAAAAAATTGATGTGCTTGAGCCCAGTGTGGAAGACACCACTAAAATTCTTAACGGCTTAAAAGAGCGTTATGAAGCACACCATGGTATTCGTTACACGCAAAAAGCGTTGAAGGCGGCAGCCGAGCTTAGCGCTAAGTACATTAACGAACGTCATCTGCCTGATAAAGCGATTGATGTTATTGATGAAGCGGGTGCAAGCCAACGCTTGTTACCTACCTCTAAACGTAAAAAAACGATTGGTGTTTCTGATATCGAGCTGATTGTGTCAAAAATGGCGCGTATCCCGCCACAAAATGTATCATCGTCTGATAAAGAAACGCTGAAAAACTTAGACCGTAACTTAAAAATGTTAGTGTTTGGGCAAGATCAGTCTATTGATGCATTAACTTCTGCCATTCGTTTGTCGCGTTCAGGTTTAGCGAATGAGAACAAACCGGTTGGTTCGTTCTTATTTGCAGGCCCAACCGGTGTCGGTAAAACTGAGGTTACCAAGCAACTAGCTAAGTGTATGGGCGTTGAGTTTATTCGTTTTGATATGTCTGAATATGTTGAGCGCCATGCAGTGAGCCGTTTAATTGGTGCGCCTCCGGGTTATGTTGGTTTTGAACAAGGCGGCTTACTAACAGAAGCGGTCATTAAAAATCCACACGCTGTTGTACTTTTGGATGAGATTGAAAAAGCCCATCCAGATATCTACAACATTTTATTGCAAGTTATGGATCACGGTACGCTAACTGATAATAATGGTCGTAAAGCCGACTTTAGAAACGTCGTAGTCGTGATGACCACTAATGCCGGCGTGCAAGAAACCACACGTAAGTCGATTGGCTTTAGTGAGCAAGACCATACGCACGATGCAATGGGTGAAATTAATAAAGTATTTTCACCAGAATTTAGAAACCGCTTAGATAACATTATTTGGTTTAATCACCTTGATAAAGAAGTTATTTTACAAGTGGTTGATAAGTTTGTTGTGGAGCTTCAAGCGCAACTAGACAAGAAATCAGTTAATCTTGAGCTGACGTCTAAAGCACGTGAATGGTTGGCTGACAAAGGCTATGACAAAGCAATGGGCGCACGCCCTATGGCACGTGTTATTCAGGAAGACCTTAAAAAGCAATTAGCAAACGAAATACTGTTTGGCGAGCTAATCTCTGGCGGTACAGTAAAAGTATCGGTTAAAGATAAAAAGCTGCGTTTTGATTACGAGAGTGACTTAACGCCAGCCTAACCTATAAAAGTTAGCAATTTAAAAAGCCTGCTTTATGCATAATGCAGATCAGTTAAGAATATTTTTATGATCACTTGACTGATCTTTCCATGGCTTCAAAATCCGATATTAGAAATAATATCGGATTTTTTTATGTCTCTCATTCAGCACTTCGATAACATGTCTTCATTTTTAAATGATGTACATACACTAGATAAACTTAAACAGGTTCTTGACCCTGATATTCTTGAGCAAGCATTTAAACATGCAGGTGTTGCTACTGTGCGTAAAAGGCGATTACCGCTAGAAGCTGTTATGTGGTCTGTAATTGGAATGAGTTTATTCCGAAACGAAACCGTTTGGGATATCGCTAATAGACTCGACATCTCTTTACCCGGAAAAAACAAACTAGTAGCGCCAAGTGCGCTAGTTCAAGGTCGGCAAAGGTTAGGCTATGAGTCAGTCCAACATACATTTCAATTACTTGCACACAAAACCTTTTCCACCCAGTCTTTTGAACAATGGTGCGGACTTAATTTACTCGCTGTAGATGGCGTTAGTTTTCGAACTCATGATAATCAAGAAAACAGAGAAGCATTTGGCAGTGACAGTAATCAACATGGAGAAGTAAGCTACCCACAAGTACGAATGTGTAGCCTTATGGAAGTATCTAGCCATTTACTGTTAGATAGCAGCTTTGACTCCCGTCGCATAGGTGAAATGAGCTTAGCTCAACGACTATTACCAGCCGTACCAGATAATTCTCTTACCTTGTTTGACCGCGGCTATTACTCATTAGGACTGTTGTATCAATGGCAAAACCAAGGAGATAACACTCACTGGATGTTACCCGCGAGGAAGGATTTACAGTATCAAGTTGAACATAGTATAAATGACAATGATAAAATAGTGATTTTGTCCACAAGTCCTCAAGCCAGAAAGAAATTTGAGTCATTACCAGAGACCATGATGGCAAGATTAACCACCTATAAAGTGGATGGAAAAAGCTATCGTGTACTCAGCTCTCTCATTGACCCTTTACGATTTCCATATGAAGAATTAACAGAGGTTTATACTCAACGCTGGGAAATTGAGCTGGCGTTTAGAGAAATAAAGCAGGGATTGAATCATAGCAAACACACGTTACGTAGTAAGAAACCAGACATGGTACGTCAAGAGTTATGGGGGTTATTACTCGCTTACAATTTAATACGTATCATCATGCTTGATGCAACTAAAGATGAGGATATTTTGCCTACACAGCTAAGCTTTAGCCAATCTATGCGACAGGTTATCGCTTTCTTTATGTTTACGCCAATACATAGTGCAAGTAAGTTGCCTATTCATTACGATGAGTTACTGACAACACTTAGATTGTTTATTTTACCCGATAGATTACCAGATAGGCATTATCCAAGGGTGATAAGAAAGAAGCCGAATAAGTACCCCTATAAAAGAAAATGCCAGTCAGTTCTTAACTGACTGGCATTA
>NZ_AUTH01000066.1:0-3596 GCF_000497975.1 Pseudoalteromonas sp. TB41
TAATGCCAGTCAGTTAAGAACTGACTGGCATTTTCTTTTATAGGGGTACTTATTCGGCTTCTTTCTTATCACCCTTGGATAATGCCTATCTGGTAATCTATCGGGTAAAATAAACAATCTAAGTGTTGTCAGTAACTCATCGTAATGAATAGGCAACTTACTTGCACTATGTATTGGCGTAAACATAAAGAAAGCGATAACCTGTCGCATAGATTGGCTAAAGCTTAGCTGTGTAGGCAAAATATCCTCATCTTTAGTTGCATCAAGCATGATGATACGTATTAAATTGTAAGCGAGTAATAACCCCCATAACTCTTGACGTACCATGTCTGGTTTCTTACTACGTAACGTGTGTTTGCTATGATTCAATCCCTGCTTTATTTCTCTAAACGCCAGCTCAATTTCCCAGCGTTGAGTATAAACCTCTGTTAATTCTTCATATGGAAATCGTAAAGGGTCAATGAGAGAGCTGAGTACACGATAGCTTTTTCCATCCACTTTATAGGTGGTTAATCTTGCCATCATGGTCTCTGGTAATGACTCAAATTTCTTTCTGGCTTGAGGACTTGTGGACAAAATCACTATTTTATCATTGTCATTTATACTATGTTCAACTTGATACTGTAAATCCTTCCTCGCGGGTAACATCCAGTGAGTGTTATCTCCTTGGTTTTGCCATTGATACAACAGTCCTAATGAGTAATAGCCGCGGTCAAACAAGGTAAGAGAATTATCTGGTACGGCTGGTAATAGTCGTTGAGCTAAGCTCATTTCACCTATGCGACGGGAGTCAAAGCTGCTATCTAACAGTAAATGGCTAGATACTTCCATAAGGCTACACATTCGTACTTGTGGGTAGCTTACTTCTCCATGTTGATTACTGTCACTGCCAAATGCTTCTCTGTTTTCTTGATTATCATGAGTTCGAAAACTAACGCCATCTACAGCGAGTAAATTAAGTCCGCACCATTGTTCAAAAGACTGGGTGGAAAAGGTTTTGTGTGCAAGTAATTGAAATGTATGTTGGACTGACTCATAGCCTAACCTTTGCCGACCTTGAACTAGCGCACTTGGCGCTACTAGTTTGTTTTTTCCGGGTAAAGAGATGTCGAGTCTATTAGCGATATCCCAAACGGTTTCGTTTCGGAATAAACTCATTCCAATTACAGACCACATAACAGCTTCTAGCGGTAATCGCCTTTTACGCACAGTAGCAACACCTGCATGTTTAAATGCTTGCTCAAGAATATCAGGGTCAAGAACCTGTTTAAGTTTATCTAGTGTATGTACATCATTTAAAAATGAAGACATGTTATCGAAGTGCTGAATGAGAGACATAAAAAAATCCGATATTATTTCTAATATCGGATTTTGAAGCCATGGAAAGATCAGTCAAGTGATCATAAAAATATTCTTAACTGATCTGCATTATGCTTATTCGCAGGCTTTTTTGTTTACACGTAGGTTGGGTTGAGTGACATTAAACCTAACGGATCGCCAATCCACTTTGCAGCTTTAACGTTAAATATATGCATTATTTTTGTAGGCGCTTAGCTTGCTAGCGCGTCGGGCGTTAGCCCGAAATAAATTCAATATATAATTACTTAAAGTTGAGCCTAAATTTATGTTGTGTTGAGTAGTCTTTAAAATCAACTTCATGAAAATAAAATTTTTCACTTTCAGATCTTGCAGGAATAGTTTTGAATTTAGCTTTTTCTGTAGTAACAAATGAAAAAGGGAGTAAAATAAATAAGTTATTAAATTTACCGCTTAACATGTACCTCAACTTATCTTTAGAGCTCTCTTTAAATAACGTCACGCTCAACAGCTCCTTATTGTCACAACTCGGTAAACGGTACCCTATATTCGCCACAGCAGTATAATCAAAATCTCTAAATCCTTTATTAGATATAAGCCATTTAATTACGTCATCAAATATTGCTACGTCTTGATCTGGTAACCCCCTGTGTCAGGATAGTTGTCGCCTCTAACTTTTAATAGAGGCAATAAAATGAGACGTCGATTTACACAAGAATTTAAAGTTCAAGCTGTTGAAAAAGCATTATCTCAATGTGATGATGTTCGCCTAGAAGATATTGCGTTTGATTTAGGCATCGGTTATTCAACCTTGCAACGATGGATTACGCTTGCTAAAAAACATGAACTTGAAACTAAAAATAATGGTAGTCACATGACAACAGAAAAACGCCCTCATGACTGGAGCTTAGAAGAAAGGCTTAATGCCATTATTGAATGTGCGAGTTTAGATGAAGCAGCTCTTAATGAATATTGCCGTGCTAAGGGGCTTTACCCGCATCATATTAAACAGTGGAAGCAAGATTTAGTAACACCACCTTCAAATAAAACAGTAAAGTCAGACAGTAAACAGCTTAAGCAAGAAATAAAGCAACTGCAAAAAGAACTGAATCGCAAAGATAAGGCCTTAGCTGAAACTGCCGCTCTACTTGTACTCAAAAAAAAAGCGGATGCGCTTTGGGGTTTCAACGAGGACGATTAACCAGCTCAACTGAACGTCATGAACTGATAAAGCTCATTACCGACGCGCAGAAATCAGGGGCAAGGCAAGCAAAAGCATGTGAGTTACTTGGTCTAACGGCAAGAACAATTCAACGCTGGATTGAAGCTGATGATATGACAGATAAGCGAACGAGTACGATAAAGCGACCACCTAACAGGCTAACTGAATTAGAGCAACAGCGTATTATTAAGACAGTAAATTCAATAGAATACGGACATTTACCACCCAGCAAGATAGTCCCTAAACTATTAGATAAAGGTGTGTGGATAGCATCAGAAAGCTCGTTTTATCGTGTTATGAAATCACATAAATTATTAACACACAGAGAAAAAGTTAAACCAAATAAAAAGATAAAAAAACCAAAAGCGCTCAAGGCAACACGTGTAAACGAAATTTATACATGGGATATCACATATTTGCCAACAGCGGTTAAAGGTCAGTTTTTATACTTATATTTAGTGATGGATATTTATAGTCGAAAAATAGTTGGTTGGCAGGTTCATGACACACAGCTAAGCACACTGGCGGCTGATTTAATGGTAGATATTTGCAGGCGAGAGCAGGTAAAGCCAGATCAAGTCACGTTGCACTCGGATAATGGCAGTCCAATGAAAGGGGCAACGTTATTGGCAACATTGCAGGAGTTAGGTATTGTGCCTTCATTTAGCCGACCGTCAGTGAGTAATGATAATCCTTATTCTGAATCGCTATTTAAGACGTTAAAGTATCGCCCAGAATACCCTGAAAAAGCCTTTGAAAGCATCGGTAGTGCAAGGAAGTGGGTTAACGGATTTGTTGATTGGTACAACGATGAGCACTTGCACAGCGGTATTAAATTTGTCACGCCAAACCAGCGTCATTTAGGATTAGATAAAGCGATACTAGCGAACCGTCACCGAGTAAATGAAATAGCGAAATTGCAGAATCCAATTCGTTGGTCAGGAAAATCTAGAGATTGGACAATGACCAATGAAGTAAATTTAAATCCAGAGAAAAAAGAAGCAATGCGGGCGGCATAAAATTTAATTTGATGCGACAACTAACTTGAAAAACTCCG
>NZ_AUTH01000067.1:0-68679 GCF_000497975.1 Pseudoalteromonas sp. TB41
TAATGCCAGTCAGTTAAGAACTGACTGGCATTTTCTTTTATAGGGGTACTTATTCGGCTTCTTTCTTATCACCCTTGGATAATGCCTATCTGGTAATCTATCGGGTAAAATAAACAATCTAAGTGTTGTCAGTAACTCATCGTAATGAATAGGCAACTTACTTGCACTATGTATTGGCGTAAACATAAAGAAAGCGATAACCTGTCGCATAGATTGGCTAAAGCTTAGCTGTGTAGGCAAAATATCCTCATCTTTAGTTGCATCAAGCATGATGATACGTATTAAATTGTAAGCGAGTAATAACCCCCATAACTCTTGACGTACCATGTCTGGTTTCTTACTACGTAACGTGTGTTTGCTATGATTCAATCCCTGCTTTATTTCTCTAAACGCCAGCTCAATTTCCCAGCGTTGAGTATAAACCTCTGTTAATTCTTCATATGGAAATCGTAAAGGGTCAATGAGAGAGCTGAGTACACGATAGCTTTTTCCATCCACTTTATAGGTGGTTAATCTTGCCATCATGGTCTCTGGTAATGACTCAAATTTCTTTCTGGCTTGAGGACTTGTGGACAAAATCACTATTTTATCATTGTCATTTATACTATGTTCAACTTGATACTGTAAATCCTTCCTCGCGGGTAACATCCAGTGAGTGTTATCTCCTTGGTTTTGCCATTGATACAACAGTCCTAATGAGTAATAGCCGCGGTCAAACAAGGTAAGAGAATTATCTGGTACGGCTGGTAATAGTCGTTGAGCTAAGCTCATTTCACCTATGCGACGGGAGTCAAAGCTGCTATCTAACAGTAAATGGCTAGATACTTCCATAAGGCTACACATTCGTACTTGTGGGTAGCTTACTTCTCCATGTTGATTACTGTCACTGCCAAATGCTTCTCTGTTTTCTTGATTATCATGAGTTCGAAAACTAACGCCATCTACAGCGAGTAAATTAAGTCCGCACCATTGTTCAAAAGACTGGGTGGAAAAGGTTTTGTGTGCAAGTAATTGAAATGTATGTTGGACTGACTCATAGCCTAACCTTTGCCGACCTTGAACTAGCGCACTTGGCGCTACTAGTTTGTTTTTTCCGGGTAAAGAGATGTCGAGTCTATTAGCGATATCCCAAACGGTTTCGTTTCGGAATAAACTCATTCCAATTACAGACCACATAACAGCTTCTAGCGGTAATCGCCTTTTACGCACAGTAGCAACACCTGCATGTTTAAATGCTTGCTCAAGAATATCAGGGTCAAGAACCTGTTTAAGTTTATCTAGTGTATGTACATCATTTAAAAATGAAGACATGTTATCGAAGTGCTGAATGAGAGACATAAAAAAATCCGATATTATTTCTAATATCGGATTTTGAAGCCATGGAAAGATCAGTCAAGTGATCATAAAAATATTCTTAACTGATCTGCATTACTCCTTGTGAGCGGTTTTTTATTGCTTAGCGTGTAAGACATATAATTGTCATACGAGCTTGATATTTTATCACTCTTATTTAATTTTGATCAGAGCTAGTAGTGACTGAGCAACGTAAAGCCTTAGAGTCAATCTTACAACAAGGGGCAATAACAACCTTGTTCCAACCTATTTTTGATATAACTAAGCAATCTATTATTGGGTATGAAGCGCTGAGTCGAGGCCCTAAAAATAGCCCATTAGCGATGCCAAATAAGCTATTCGAAACGGCTCATAAATATCAATTTATCTCAGAGCTTGAGCTTTTATGCCGTTCTCGCGCCATAGAAAACTTTGTAAAACTAAATCTACAAGGGAAGTTATTTTTAAATGTCAGCCCAAAAATTCTACTCGATCCGAGCCACCCTAAAGGCGAAACCTTACATTTAATTGAACAGTTTGGTCTTGCGGCTAATCGTGTGGTGATTGAAGTCACCGAACAAGAAAAAGTAGATGATGGCTTTTTACTGTTAAAAACCATTGCTCATTATCGAGAGCTAGGCTTCACTATTGCTATTGACGATCTTGGTGCAGGTTATTCCGGTCTAAAGCAATGGTCTCAGTTATGCCCAGATATTGTAAAAATTGATCGTTACTTTATTGATCATTGCGATCAAAGCGAAGTTAAAAAAGAATTTCTAAAATCAATTGTGGTGTTAGCGCGGGCAACAAATACAGCGGTGATTGCTGAGGGAATTGAGCGTACTGAAGAACTCGATTTAGTTAAAAGTATAGGCATAAGTCATGTTCAGGGATTTTTGTTAGAAAGACCCAGCCAACAACCAAGCTATGACTATAACTGTAAGCAGTTACAAGCATTTACATCGACTCAAGCAGGGTCAAAGTTTGAACAATCAATGGCTATCGGGGTGCTTGCTGTTGCTCAGCCTGCCATTAGCAGTCACACGCGTTGTAAAGAAGCTCATGCGCTTTTTGAGCAAGACAAGCGCATAATTAGCTTACCCGTTTTAAATAGCAATCAGCAGCCAATAGGGCTGTTACACAAAGATCAGCTAACAGAAGTGTTTGCCGCGCCATACGGGCATGCACTTTATGATAAATGTGAAGTCACAGAGTTAATGGATAAACAGCCTTTGGTGGTTGATGAAAATCAAATGCTTGATATTGTCTCTCAGCAAATAACAGAGCAAGACTTTGATATTCGTCGCCATATTGTTATCACAAGTAATAATAAATATTTAGGTTTGGCACCGCTCAGGGACATATTAAAGCACATTACCGCTGAAAAAATCCGCCACGCCCAACATGCTAACCCTCTGACCATGTTACCGGGTAATGTGGCAATTAGTGAAGTAATAGAGCAGCGTCTGCAACATAAACAGCCATTTTCACTAGCCTATATCGATTTAAATCATTTTAAACAATTTAACGATCTGTATGGTTATGCCAGTGGGGACAGCGTGATAAAACTTCTGGCCGATGTGACTGTAAAAGCGTGTGCGCACAGCGCTAACTTTGTCGGGCATATTGGTGGCGATGACTTTATGGTGGTGTTTGAAAAAAAAGATGCGGTGGAGGTTTGTCATACCATTATCACGCAATTTGAATTGCAGTCACGCGTATTTTTTACGCCAGAGCATATTGCTGGAAAAGGGTATTGGGCAACTAATCGAGAGGGCGAAAAGCAGTTTGTACCTTTACTTACATTATCGATAGGTTTAGTTGAGCCGGATCTGCAGCAGTGTAAAAATAGCCATCAAGTAGCGGCATTAGCCACAGATGCTAAAAAAGAAGCAAAACGTTATCGTCACAGCTACTTATTTATTTGTAATCGAAGAAGGCCTGCACCCGCTGTTGTGCGTTTATCCAATAGTAAAAAAAGTGGCTAACAAAAAGCAAAAAAGGAGCCTCGGCTCCTTTTTTTAGTGCGGTATTACGATTAACGTAATAACGACTCAGATAATACTGGGCGCATTTCACGAACAATCGCTTGTGTTAGCTTAGGTGCACCACAAATAACGTTACCGCTCACGTTGTAGTTATTACCGCCAGCAAAATCAACAACCATGCCGCCAGCTTCTTTAACTAATAGCTCGCCTGCTGCTGTATCCCACGGTTTTAAACCAATTTCAAAGAAACCATCAACACGACCCGCTGCAACATACGCCATATCAAGTGCTGCAGAACCTGCACGACGAATATCAGCGGTATGTACGAATAATGCTTTAAACGCTTCAGAATAGGCATCTAAGTGGTGTTTTTGTTTGAAAGGGAAACCTGTTGCAAGAACAGAACCGGCAAGTTCAACCGTTTTAGATACACGTAAACGTTTGCTGTTTAACTGTGCGCCTTGACCACGAGAAGCGGTAAAAAGTTCGCCACGAATTGGATCGTAAATTACGGCTTGGTCTAAACGACCTTTAACTTTAAGTGCAATAGATACTGCGAAATGAGGGATACCCTTGATGAAGTTAGTTGTGCCATCAAGTGGGTCAACAATCCATTGGTAATCAGCATCCTTACCTTTGTGTTCGCCTAACTCTTCACCAACGATGCAGTGATCAGGGTAAGAACGTAAAATAGTGTCACGAATTACGGCTTCGGCTTCTTTATCAATGTTCGTAACTAAATCATTAGTGCCTTTTTGTTGCACTTCAACTTTTGATAAGTCTTCACTTGCACGAAGAATAAGCTTGCCTGCGTTACGCGCAGCGCGAACCGCAATGTTTAACATTGGATGCATGGTATTACCTTTGGGTTGTAAAAGAACGTTTATATATTTAAGCCGGCGTATTTTAGCGGTTTTTGCCATAAAGTAAACCATAAAGCCTAAATACTTGTGAGTGTTTTTTGTACAGCCATGATCTTTCAATATATTTATCGGAATAAAAACAGACAATAAATTTGTAAATTAGCGCTTTACCTAAAGTTAACTTGAGGTTTTATGATGTTCTATATTCAATTAATAGGAAGAAAGTTATGAAATTAGAACACGTAAATTTAGTTGTTAGTGACATAAACGCCATGCTTAAGTTTTACCAAGCAGCGTTTCCCTATTGGTCAATTAGAAGTGAGGGGGAAGGAACTTGGTATGGTAAAGCAAGGCGCTGGGTACATTTTGGTGATAACGATCAATATATTGCTATAAGCGATCACGGTGAAGGGAAAAACCGCAACCTATCAGGACATCAAATTGGTTTGGCACACTTTGCCTATGTAACCAATAACTTAAATGCAGTAATAGCGCGCCTAAAACATGCGGGCTTTGCAATAAGTAAAGAAGGTGCTGTAAATCCATTTAGAAAAAACATTTATTATATTGACCCTGCAGGGTTTGAAGTTGAGTTTGTAGAGTACATGAGTGATGTACCTAGTGAGCGAAATAACGACTTATAATATGTATGAAGCCAACTATTATGGCTTCATTCAATGTTTAGCATATTTAATACTGTTTACCATTTATGCCAAGTTGAGTTTTTAGATCATTTGCAAAGCTAATAAATTTTTCTTTAATAGTGCGCTTAACTTTAACTTCCACAGAGCCTAAAACAGTTTTTCCTTCAATGTGAATCGTTGGCCCTTGGCGCTTATTAAGTGACACTGTTTTATTTTCAAAACTGCCTAAAATACAAAACATTTTAGAAACTACATTAACGTGCTCTGGTACATATATTTCTTCGCTGCCAAAGTAACAATTAACGTGAATAGTGACATGTTGGTGGGTAAAAATAGCATCCGTAAAATCAAGATTGATTGACCCCATGTAGTTTTCTATATAAATGTTTTGAGGAACTACCCATTGGCCGGTTCGTTCACTCGAACCAAGAATGCTTCTTAATGTAAGTGGCTCTTCATCAGTCTCATGCTGCGCGCTATAATTAGGTGCAAACTGAGAGTGCTTTTGCGCCTTATATTGCTGGTCAGTATTTAAAGTTAAATCTTCAACGAGATCCATAAGTGCTTTATTGTCACTCGCTGCCATGGCGTCGTCTAAGCGCCTTTCAAATGCTTCTACAGAAATAACACCATGGCTGTAGTTATAAATGAGCTGATCAATCACTTGCTCACGAACTTGCTCAATAGGGCGGTCTTCAATTTTAACAGACATTTAAATTATCCTTTTATGATTGCTGGTTATTTCAAAGCAAGCCTTATACCAAATATTAAATTGTTTAAATTCAGTGGTTTATGATTTTGGGTTTTTGATTTTTTATTATATTAACGACAGATTAACCAAATATACAATTATTTAGTAAGTTTCGCTATTCGAGAAACTTTTACGCAATAGTCTGTAAATGTTTACTTAGTAGGTTTAAGCCAATATCTACTATTTTAAATTAACCTATTGAAATTAAAGGTTAAAAAATGTTGGCCCGATGCTCGCATTAGCTTAAGTGTCTTTAATCAAAAGGAGAACGATTATGAAAACATTTAATAAGTCTATGATTGCAGCCCTAGTATTAGGAACAACCGCAATGGGCGCTCAGGCAAGCAGTTGGGAAAACGAAAGTAAAGATGCTTGGATTGATGGGAAAGCAGAAACAGTATTGCTTATGAACACCAATCTAAATAACTTTGATATCAACACGGACGTAAAAAACGGCAAGGTAATGCTAACAGGTAAAGTAAACAGCGAAGTAGATAAAGAGCTTGCTGAAGAACTCGTGCTAAGCCTAGATGGTGTAACTGACGTTGAAAACAGTCTAACTGTGGTAAAAAACACCGACATGAAGAAGCATGATTCTGAAATGATGGGTAACGACACTGAAAGTGATTTAACAGATGCTAAAATCACTACAGTGATCACAACACGTTACTTATTTGATTCTGAAGTAGGTGGTACAGACATTGATGTTGATACCGATAATGGTGTGGTAACTCTTAAAGGTACAGTTGAGTCTGATGCTGAAAAGCAATTAGCGATGGAAATTGCTAAAAACGCTGAAGATGTTCGCAAGGTAGTTGATGAATTAACTGTTATTGCAGAATAATACACTATACTAAAGCCCAGCCCTGCTGGGCTTTTTGCTTTGCTAACATTATAAGGATTAAATTATGGATATCATTAGAATTATTTTTTCTATTTTATTACCACCACTGGGTGTGTTTTTACAGGTAGGACTAGGGATGCATTTTTGGTTAAATATTTTGCTAACTTTGCTCGGCTATTTCCCTGGATTAATTCATGCGATTTACATTATTGCCAAAAAATAATGTAGCAGCATAGCAGGACATTTAATACTGAGTTGCTAAGTGCTCCCAAAGGTATGTGTATTAGTTACTCAGGCTGCTATTAATAAATGGATTTGTTTTACAAAACTCATCACTAACAAAACCTCAAAGTCTACTATTTGAGCAGTTAGCCCCTTGATTGTTAAAATAAAGCTTTTTGCTAGTGACAAGCCCCTAAAAACTTTTTATACTGCAACCCGCTTTAGTCGCTCTGTGGCTAAACGCTTCAAAAATTAACTGCTTACAGTTATACAAAGATGGCCCCTTAGCTCAGTTGGTTAGAGCACACGACTCATAATCGTTAGGTCCCCAGTTCGAGTCTGGGAGGGGCCACCACTTTTACACGCTTTCCAAGTAAATAGAAACTCACCTTCCTAGTTTATAAAACTTCATTTCTATTACTTCTATTGTATTTTTATCAGCGCACTGATTTTTTTATTAATTTTATTGAATACATTGCAATAAACACAGTTGAATCTACTATTAAAGTGTTATGGGATTTTATTATAAAAATCTTTATTTTATGACCTTTAATGTCGCTACTGTTAATTGTGTGCAGTATATAAAATACCGCTTTGTTACCCCTTAGGTGCTCTATGTTATTAAAACGAAAAGTATACCTTAGCCTTATTTTGGCTGTTGTTGCTCCTTTAGCAATATCTACTCTAATATTTTCAAATAGTATTCGCTCAAATACAGAAGACAAACTAGCCAAAGTAGATTTACCAACAGCGCTTAGTGAAGTGAAAAGCCAAATCGAATTAGAGTTATCGACTCCTATTATTGTTGGCAAAGAAATAGCGCAAAACTTATTTGTGCAACAATGGATGAATAATAATGAAGATGCGCAAAGCCGAGGTAAATTCATTGATTACCTCAAACATATAAAAAATAAAAACCAAGCCAGTAACGCATACATTATTTCTAAAAACTCCCGTAACTATTACACCGATGAAGGTATTTCCAGGCAAATAGATAGTAGTGATACTTGGTTTGATGCTTTTTTAGCATCGGATAGACCATTTGAAGTAGCGCTCGACATAGATAAAGGCAGCTCTGAGGTGATGGTATTTATTAATTATGCCATTGAGCTTGATGGGCAACGACAAGGAATTGCCGGGATTGGCCGTTCGCTCGATTCTATGGTGGATCTCATAAGTGAATATAGGATAGGTGAGGGCGGCATTGTTTATTTGGTCTCTGGTAGTGGCGAGATTATGCTGCATGGTAATAAAACTAAAATAGGGCAATCTGTTGACTTGGCGCCGATTAAAAATGGGGCAATTCAAAGTAAAGTAATTGATGGTGATGACTATGTTGTATCAAGTACGCCTGTAAACTCATTAGGTTGGCATCTAGTTGCTGAAATTCCCCAAGAGCAATTATATGGCCCAATTAATAGTGCTATTAATACTAATATCATTTTTGGTGTAATTATTGCTCTTGTCGGTTTAGCGTCAGCACGCGTGTTGGTAGGGCAAATATTTAGGCCAATCGAAAACATTACTGCAGCAGTGAATGCGTTAACAGAAAAAGATGGCGATTTAACAGCGCGACTTCCTACTGACGATAATAATGAAATTTCAGATTTGGCGATTAAGTTTAATCTGTTTTTAGAGCAGTTACATTATATGTTTAAACAGGTTTCTGAGTCGGCAATTCATGTTAAAGGTATTTCCCAAGATGTACTTGAGCAAGTACAAGGAGCAGCTAATTTAGCTGAAGTGCAATCATCGAGTACACAAACGGTGGCGGCAGCGGTTAATGAGATGGAAGTTACGGTTCAGGATATTTCTGGCAGTGCCAGCAATGCGGCAGATATTGCGACTAAAACCGAAGAAACGACGCATAAAGGCGTTGGTTTTGTGCAAAGCACAATTAAACAAATGGAACAGTTAGAAGCGTCAATGGCTAATTCTGTGGCTTCGGTGTTAGAGCTCTCGACAGAGATTAAATCAATTTCTCATGTATTGGATGTCATTAAAGGGATTTCTGAGCAAACTAACTTATTGGCGTTAAATGCGGCAATTGAAGCGGCGAGAGCTGGAGAGCAAGGGCGTGGCTTTGCAGTAGTTGCTGATGAAGTAAGAACGCTTGCACAGCGTACTGCGGAGTCTACAGAGCAAATTAATGAGATGATTGCTTCGTTAAATGCTAAAGCTTCAAGCACGGTAACTGCGATTGAATTGGGCAGCAAAAACACTTTAGAAAATGCCGAACGATTAAAAGAAACAGGCCATACATTAAATGGTATTTCACAGGAAATTGTACTGTTAAGCGAGTTAAATAACTCAGTGGCTACAGCAACGCGAGAGCAAACGTTAGCAACCTCAGAAATTAGCCAAAATATTGTAATGATCTCCGACTCGGCAGAGCAAACCAAAGAAAATATGAAAAAGTCAGAGCAGCTTTGTAATGGTTTAAATAAAGAGTCGAATATTTTAAGGGATTTACTGGGTAAGTTTACGCTTTAACCGCGGTTTTATAAAAATTAGCATAGCGGGGATACCATCATAGTTATAGAGCACTTGCCTATAACTATGATGTTTTAATAGCCGTTAATTTTTACGATAAATCTCGTGATTCATTTCGTAAATATTAACGCTTAAGCTATCAGAGGCTCTGCAATATGTTTGTAGGCACGCTAGTAACTGCTCACTTAGTTTTTGCTTTTGCTCAATAGAGCGCCCAGCCATAATATGTACAGCAATATGAATAAACCCTTCTTTACCCACACCTAATTGGTAATGTTGATACGCAATCGCACGAGTTTTTATTGTTTCTAAATCAAATAAGCCACTTTCAAATGTTGTTGTGTGGATTTTTTCCACTAGAACCTGAGGTAATAAAGGCAGATCTTCTGAGTGTTCAATAATAATGTGTGGCATTTAGCGTATCCTCTTTAGATTGGTTTGTTTAATTATACCAAACGGGTTTGTACACGCTAACCCTATAGAGCTTAATTTTTAAAAATTTGGCTTGAACATATTTTTAGCAATAAACTATTTAAGCAATTACAAGACCTGTAGCGTGTTTAATTTTAGATTTATTATGGCAAATATTTTTGGTTGATACGTTTTATGTCAATTTGTGGTGACTTATACGAAGAGTACACAAGCCAGTTGGTATTTGTAATAAAGGTTAAGCCAGAGGTGCGACTAAATGCGCGTTCGGGAAGGCGTATTACGTCATGATGGCTGTTGGTTGAGAAGTCGTAATAACTCAAACGGTAATCACCTTGTTTTACATTAAAATAGTAAATACGCGATTGCGCTAAGGTGTCGCCTTCAAAAAAATACCACGAATTATGATTTGATAAATTAATTTCGCTAACCAGTGGTTGCTCAGTTTGGCTATCTGGGTCTTTTATCCATAACTGATTGGTTGCTTGGTTTGCAAAAATTAAAGCGCCTTGCTTGTTTTCATAAGCGTATAGTGTTGGTGAATCTATGGCCTGTGCGAGTTTATTGCCCTTTAAGTCGAAGCGATAAACGTGTTTATCATTCGCTACCAATAGGCTTTTACTATCTGCAGCCCAACTCGGTTTTCCATGGTAACTAAAGCCTGTGGGTAATGACTGACTTGATTGGGTGTTAAAGTCATAAAGGTATAGCGCATGCTCACCAAGATGAGAAGCAACAAAGGCAATGTAATTACCATCAGGTGACCACACCGGGTTGTAAATATTTGCACTGAGATTAGTAAGCTGTTTTCGTGAGGTGCCGTCTTGATTTGCAGTCCATAATTCCATTGAGCCCGATTCGTTAGATACAAAAACTAACTTTTTTCTGGCTTTACTGTAATCAGGAAAGCGCGTATTAAAGTCGCTTGATAATACCGGAAAAGGGGAACTTGCAACCGCATTACTGGTTTCTACACGCATTAATGCAGAGTCGATATTCCATTGATGAAAATACAAACTGCCATCATGTGCATATTCTGGGTAACTTAACCCATCGATGTGCGCATTGATCATTTGTTGTGTTTTAAGGTTATAAAAATAACCTTGGCGCTTGCCTTTTTTAACACCCGAAAAGACGAGTTGTGGCTTATTAGGGTGCCAATCAACGCCTCTCATATCAACAAAACCTGAAGTTAATTGCTTGGCATGAGCTGTTTTTATGTCGATTAAAAATAATTCTTCAAAACCCGTTGGTAAATTACGCGATACCACCAGCTGTGTCGCATCTGGTGAAAACACGACCGACTCATCGGTATATTGGCATGCCGACGTACAAGGGACTTGAGTAACTGTGTATGGCGATGAGGTTAAATCGACAATGTTAAGCTGGGTAAGATTATTATTTTTTTCATCTTCACTAATATAAACCAGCTTAGTGCCTGTGGCATTAATGTCTATATCGGTACTTGTTTTACTACCGCACAGCCCTAAAACAGTGGTATTGCCCGAGGCAATATTTTGCTGAATGACTTCACAACCTTGAGCAGCTATACGGCGGTAATAATAAATAAACGTTAAATCAGGACTAAATACCGCTCTGCCCTCAATGAATGGGGTGTCGGTAAGTGCTATTGCAGCTTGCTCTGGTAAATGAAGATCACGTAAGTATAAATTAGCTTTGTGTCCTGGGCGACGCCACGAATACGCTAAAAAATGACTGTCATTAGAAATAGCCGGAAACAACTCTCTTCCTGGGCTGGTGGTAATTGTTTCAATGTAATCGTACAAACGTGCTGCATGTTGCGATTGAGCAAGTGGCTGCTTTGCGTTTTCAAAAAGGGCGCTATAACCCCAATAGCTACCTAATAATATAACAATAGCAAGTACGCTAGCGTAAATATACCCAGAGCGAAGCGGCGTATTGTTAATGCTATTAACAGGCTCTGGCGTTGTTGGTTTTTGTACTAAGCGGTAACCCGTTTTACGCAGTGTTTCTATATAGGTATTGTCGGGGTCGAGTTCTTTAAAGCTTTTACGAAGATGCCATATGGCATTTGTCAGTGCTTTTTCGCCCACATATTGATTACCACCCCACACATTCTCTATTAGTTGCTCACGCGTCACTGCGTTTGGATAACACTCTACCAAGTAAACAAGTAGTTCTATAAATTTAGGTTGTAATACACAGGTTTTATCGGCACAAAACAGCTTATTTTCAAACACCGATATTTGGCATTTTCCAATTGAAAATGTCTGTTGAGTATTCATAGTTTGTGTATTTAAACCTCTTGATTAATTACGTTACTAGGCAGTGTTTAATGCAAAATAAAGCGATAGTTGGTTAACATTCGATTTTACATCATTCTAACACGAAAACCTTAAGTGTATGATTATAAATAAATAGATATTAAATAGATATAAAATAGGGATATAAACGAGACACCTCTCATTGTGCTTTTATTCACGATTACTTACAACATGTTATTAGTAAAATAAACCAATTGGTACAAAACAAATTTAATAACTAAAAAGTTAATAAAAAAGCGATTTGTACTAGGGTCTGTTGACCTTTAAAGATTGAATTTGCATCAGTCTGTTTGGTATTTAGGCAAGGCAGAGTCTGTGTGGTGTGGTTATTCCCCATAAATAGGCGAAAACGCAGCATCAATGCCAAACAGGCGCTGCCCTTCGGGTTCTGCCTAGGGGCGATTTACTCTTTGTTGCTCGGTTTTTACTTAGCCCACTAGGTTACAAACTTCGCGCCGCGATTAAACCGCCCCTAGTTTGAACAAATTTTAATCCGCAAAGATCAACAGACCCTGATCATAATAAAAAATGAGGGAAGTCTGTGAGTAAAATATCAACCAAAAAATGCGCTTTAGCTTTGGCTATAACAGCGAGTTTATCTGGACATGCAATAGCAAATGACGAGGCTATTGCTCGTCAATCAACCGCTAAAGCAAGCGAAGAAGTGGTACAAGAAGCACCAGAAAAAATAACCGTAACGGGTTCGCGTTTAAAGCGTGATAGTTTTTCGGTAACAACCCCGCTGGTAACCATGGATAGAGCGTCGATTCAGGATACAGGCCTAGGCAACCTTTCAGATGTATTAATCGATAACATGCCTGCACTGAGCGAAAGTATTGGTAACACAACCAGCCAATCAAGTATTTCGGGGACCGGTTTATCAACGGTGCAGCTTCGCGACTTAGGCGCTAACAGAACGCTAACGCTTATTGATGGCCGCCGTGTGGTATCAAATAGTTATGGTGGTAACTATGTGAGTTTAAATACCATTCCAAGTGGCATGGTGGAGCGCGTTGAAATTATAAGTGGTGGTGCGTCGGCCACTTATGGTGCCGATGCGGTAGCCGGTGTAGTGAATATTATTACCCAGTCAAAAAAAGAAGGCTTTGAATTTCAAGCCCGTGGCGGTGAAACAACAGATGGTGGCGGTCGTGAGTTTACGCTTGATTTAAACTACGGAACGTCATTTGCTGATGACCGCGGTTATGTATTTGTCAGCTCAAACTGGGATCGTGATTTTGGCATGACCTTTTACGACCGTGACCGCGCCAAAATAGAAGCCGCGCATAGTTACGATGATGAGTTGATGTGTAATCAAATGTACACTGCCGATGGTTATCAGTGTATGAGTGGTATTACACAAGCTGATTGGGCAAGCAAAAGCGATGGTACCTTAGGCGGTGTATTTTTAGAAAGCAGCCGAAACGATACCCAGTTTTGGTATGACGGGCAAACGCTGCGTGATGACTGGAAAGGTAATGAAGAAATTTATGGTATAAATTCGTCACAATACGTCATGCTTGATGTACCTAGTGATAACTTTTCGACCGCGATAAAAGTAGATTATGATGTAACAGACGACATTATGAGCTACTTCCAAATTCAATACAGCAAAAGTGGCTCGTTCAACGATAAGTCACCTGAAGATGAATACGAAGGGGCTTACGTACCTCGCTACGACCCAGTGACTGGCGACCCTATCGATGATATTGCGCCCGGTTACATTCCTATTGATAACCCATACGTGCCACAAGAAATTATTGACAGCAACCCATACAAAGACCGTATTTATTGGGATCGTCGCTTTGGTGAAGTAGGTAATATCAGCACTGATAACGACCGTACGACCATCCGAACTTGGGCAGGCCTACAGGGCATGATGTTTGATGATACATGGGATTGGGATATCTCTGCTGGATACGGGCAATTCAAGCAACATCAAATTCGTAGTAACGAGTTAAACACGGTACGTGTTAATCAAGCACTGCAAGCTGAAAAGCTAGCCGATGGCACTATTCAATGTAAAGACGCCGAAGCGCGAGCGCAAGGATGTGTCCCGCTTAATCTATTTGGTGAAGGGTCTATTACCCCTGAAATGGCTGACTGGATCCGTACTAACCCAATTATTGATACTGAGATTCAACAATATACGGTAATGGGTTATATCACTGGTGACCTATACGAATTACCAGCAGGTAATGTGTCTGCAGTATTTGGTGCAGAGTACCGTAAAGACTCACAAAGCCTAGATACCAGTGATGATATGAAAGCGGGCGGTATTACGTTTAATGTTGTGCCTTCTTTTTACGGTGAAGTAGAAGTGTATGAGGCATTTGCTGAACTTGCAGTGCCACTACTTAAAGATGCGCCATTTGCTAAAAGTTTGTCGGCAGAAACGTCGCTGCGTTTAGCAAATTACAGCATTGATAATATCAGCACTGTTGCCAGTTATAAGCTAGGCCTTTTATGGCAACCAATTGATGGGTACATGTTACGTGCCAATTATGCACGTGCACAGCGTGCGCCGACTATCACGGAATTATTATCACCCCCTCGCGGCGATTTTGATTCATTTGATGATATTTGTGATGGTCTAACAGCAACATCAACAAACCCAGGACACGATAACTGTCGTTTAGAGCCAACCTTGGCACAAAAGCTAGCTGATGATCCTAACTTTGAATTTGAAAGTGAAGACAATAACTACTCGCCAAATACTGGTAATCCAAACTTAAAAGAAGAAACAGCCGATACCTATACCTTTGGTATTACTGTATCTCCTGAGTTTTTAGATGGCTTTAACTTAGCGGTGGATTACTACGATATTGCCATTGTTGATGCAATTGATGAAATAAGTAACGAAAACATCATGCGCGAATGTTATGACTCAGAGGCTGCGTGGGGCAGTGATAACGAATACTGTAACGATATTACCCGTAACGACGAAGGTAACATTGTAAAAATTCTACAGCGTGAATATAACTTGGATGAGTTAACTGCGCGCGGTTACGATGTGGTTGCAACTTACAAATATGACATCGGCAGCTATGGCAACTTGTCATTCAAGCTTGATTACAATCACATTATTGAAAACTCGCAAACCTATGAAGGGTTAGATGGTAACAGTGTTACTTCACAGTATGCAGGTTATGGGCGCTCAAAAGATAAAGCCGCTATGTCGATTGTATGGAAAATAGATGATTTACGTATCCGCTGGCGTACAAATTACGTAGGCGCGTTTAAAGCAAGCCAAGAAGATGAGAAAGACTACCTTGAGTATGTTGCTGCAAACGATGAGCGCTGTGCTGCGGGCGATGCCGGTTGTATTGCAAACCCAGAGCCACTTGCGTATCAAGATTATGGCTCATTTTTAAAGCATAGTTTATCAGCGTCTTACACTCTGGCACTGACTGATAAAAGTGACTTACGTGTATTTGGCGGTATTAACAATGTATTTGACGACAAAGGGGCATTTTACCCAAGTGGTCGTGGTAACTTTTATAGTGGCTACGGCGGCGGTGCCGGTCGTTATGTTTATCTAGGTGCACAATATAGCTTTTAATAACCTTTAGCTGTATTTGTTTGCAAAGGCACTCCCTCGGGCGTGCCTTTTTTATTGTGTATCTTGCTGCGAAATACCCTTTAAACCATTACAGTATTGAGTTGGTGGATAAAATTTGTTTTATCGCGGTGAAAGCGTTTAGTATAAGGCGTAACTTAATTTTTAATATGAACGAAGGACTTGCTATGAAGTATCTCAAAATGGGTGGTTTAATTGTATGCTTAGCAGGGCTTGCAGGGTGTTCTGATGATGTTGCCTCAGTGAGTCTTGGGCTATTTACCACTAAAGATGTGGTGGTTAATTCACAGCAAGACCCGCTAGTGACCGGTGTAACCTGTCATATTAGCCATATTGAGGCGAATTTAGATTTTTCAGACCCATCAGATATGTCGATTGCCTGTCGTCAAACCGGGCCAATAACGCCAGACCAATTACAGTCTATCGACCGCAGTAAATCCGGTGAAGTCGTGTTTAAATCATCTAAGAGTATTTTGTTTAAGTCATTAAAAGTGCGCCGTATTTATGATGCTAAAACCCATACATTATTATATTTATCATACTCAACGAAAGAGTCTACGGGCAGTCATCATCATGCGCTCTCTACGGTGCCTTTATACAATACACAAGCATGGCAATGGGCGAAGGGGCAAGAGTAGTTTATGTTAACTCTATTTAAATCAAAGCCCTTATTGGCAGAACAAGAACAACAATGGCTGGTTGATACCTTTATATGGGCAGCAGAAAACTTTGATTTGGATTTTTTTACCAAACACAGCCAAGTTATTTTGCCAACGGTTGAGTTTTTTCCTGACTCGGTTTCAAGTATTGAGGAAATGGCCAGCAAAGTGTTTGCGCGTGTTAAGCAATACGCTGGTATGAATGAATGGCCAGTAACCTTGGTTGCACCGCAACAATTACAACCACAGGTGTTTCCACACTTTGAATTTAGTCAGCATTTACGTGGCGAAGAGTGTCATTTAATAGTACCAGCCAGTCATACTATTAATGTGTCGTTTAACCCTAATCAAATTAATCAACCGCAAGACTTAGTGGCGAGTTTTGCCGGTACACTTGCCACCATATTAATTCATCACGTAGGGGTTTTGCCCCCAGGTGGTAAAGAGTATTTACCGCAAGCCACTGATGCCTTGGCGTGTTTTTTAGGCTTTGGGGTAATGATGAGCAATACCGTGTACCAGTTTAAAGGTGGCTGTGGCTCATGTTATAACCCGTATGCAAATCGCGAAGCGGCGCTCAGTGAAACGCATACCGTATTTATGCATGCGTTAGTGAGCTACTTTAAGCAAGATAAACACTCTAAAAAACATTTAAAACCGCATTTACGCGGCCAATTTAAAAAAGCGCAAAAAGAAATAAAAGCCTTGGTTAATCAATCGGCTAACCCATTATTATTGGCTTTTTCGCCAGAGCAAGCCAGTTAAGTATGAACTATATCGATGAATTTTTATTAATTGCGGTGGCTCATTTTTTTGCGGTAGCAAGCCCTGGGCCCGACTTTGCGGTAGTCCTTAAACAAAGTGTACAACACGGCAGGCGCAATGCCTTATGGACAAGTGCAGGTGTTGGTGCGGCTATTTTATTACACATAGCCTATTGTGTATTGGGAGTTGCGCTGGTGTTAACTCAATCACCTGCGTTGTTTATGGCGCTTAAATATATAGCGGGCGCGTATTTAGCGTATTTAGGCGTGCAGGCACTGCGCGCTGCTAAACCTACAAATACCTCATCAGAACCGACTGCAAAACCCAGCCTTGCAGCTGAGTCATCATGGCGTGCGTTTCGACGTGGCTTTTTTACCAATGCACTTAACCCTAAGGCAACACTGTTTTTTATGTCGTTGTTTACCTTGGTGATTAGCCCAACTACACCGGTAATAATACAAATGGGATACGGCGTTTATATGGCGCTTGCTACCTGGGCTTGGTTTTCTATTTTATCGCTATTGTTATCAAAAGCGCGTGTACGTGATTTTTTTCAGCAAAGTGGTTATTGGTTCGACCGCGGCATTGGCATTATTTTAATCGCACTGGCTGTGCGAGTTGTTATTTAAAGAAGGAATAGTATGGCGTTATATAATTTTTCGTTTGGCTCTAATATGTCATCTAATCGTTTATTGGCACGTTTACCTAATGCAAAACGTGTGGGTACGGCACTTTTAAAGGGCTATAAGTTAACCTTTAATATGGCCTTTTCAGATGGTTCAGGTAAATGCACTATTGTGCCCACCAATGAACCCGATGCTGTGGTATATGGGGTGGTGTATCAGCTTAATGAAGCCGAAAAAGAGATCTTAGATAAAATTGAAGGCCCTAATTACGACTGTGTTGATTTAACCGTGAGCCTTCTAGATGACGATGACATTAATGTACACTGCTACATAGCAAACACACATGACGACACACTGCTACCTTATGATTGGTACGTGCAGCATGTATATCGCGGCGCACTTGAGGCGGGCGTACCCGAACACTACAGTCAACGCATTTTAGCTTACCCGAGTAAGCAAGATACTAATAAAGCGCGCGCCGAAATAGAGTTTGCGGTTCATCAAGATTAAACAAAAATAATAACCTAAGGTAACACTATGAAACTAAAAAAATTAGCCACAGCCGCATTATTGGCTGGCTGGACGTTTACGAGCTCTGCAGCAGTTGATACCGATAAAATTTCAGAGGTGATCAACGCCTCAATGACACGTTTTGATGTACCCGGAATGGCCGTTGCCATTGTTGAAAATGACAAAGTCGTATTCGCTAAAGGCTTTGGTGTTGCCAACCTTGATACGAATAGCAAGGTGAATAAAGACACTTTATTTGGCATTGCTTCAAATACCAAGGCATTTACCAGTGCAGCATTGGCTAAGCTGGTGGATGAAGGCAAATTAAGCTGGGATGACCGCGTGATTGACCATCTCCCTGAGTTTAGATTGTACGACCCTTACGTTACTCGTGAAATGCGCATACGCGATCTACTTAGCCACCGTAGCGGTTTAGGGCTTGGTCAAGGCGATTTAATGATTTGGCCAAGTACAGATAAATCGGTAGCCGATATTTTATCGGGGCTGAAATATTTAAAGCCTGCGAGCAGTTTTCGTAGTCAATATGCTTATAACAACCTAATGTTTGTTACCGCTGGTGAAGTTGTTGCGCGTGTATCTGGGGTTAGCTGGAACGACTACATTGAAAAAAACATTCTACAGCCGCTAAATATGACCAACTCGCGCGCTGGCTTTTCGCGTATCGCAAAAAACAACAAAAACTGGGCGATTGGACACATCCCAATGGATGGCAAATTGCATCCTTTTTTTGTTAATTACCTTGAAGACTTTCGAGGGGCAGGCGCCATTGCATCAAGCGTAAATGATATGAGCCAATGGCTCCGTACTCAACTTGCGGGTGGCAAAATGCCTAATGGCGAGCAGTTATTTAGTGAAAAGCAGCAAGCACAAATGTGGCATCCACATATTACGTCACTGGCATCTAAAAGTGCCTATGAAGCGTATCATCAACAATTTAGAGGTTACGGATTAGGTTGGAGTATAGAAGATTACCACGGCGTTAAAAAGCTGGCACATGGTGGCGGCATTTTAGGTATGGTATCGCAGGTGACTTTATTACCAGAAAAAAACGTGGGGATTGTGATATTAAGCAACCAACAAGCATTTTCTGCATTATCGGCAGTGACTCATGAAGTACTTGAAGATGTACTCGAGCTTGAAGATAAAGATTGGGTTGAAGAGTTAGCTAAAAAGCATTTTGCAGGTAAAGAAAAAGCCTATGCTAACGCCGCTCCAAAAGCGCCAACAGACACTCAACCGCAATTGCCTAATATAAACTACACCGGTACATTACATGATGATTGGTATGGCGATGTAATCGTTGAAGAACTAGATGGTAAATTACGCATTGATTTTACCCATACAAAACGCCTTAAAGGTGAGCTGAAGCATTACACAGGCAATACCTTTATTGTTAAGTGGGATGAAAAGTTATTAGAGGCAGATGCCTTTATTCGCTTTTCTATGAGCGCCGATAACCGCGTAGAATCAGCAAAAATGAATGCAGTTTCAACGCAGGTAACCGACTTTAGCTTTGATTTTAGAAACCTCGACTTAAAAGCTAAATAACCATAACTTTGGTTAAAGAGTCGTTTAGTATCAACCAAAGTCGCAAAGCCACCACAAGGTGGCTTTGTTATACTTGATGAGCAACTTATTTTTGGAGTTAGCTATGCGCACTGCGATTATTTCTCATCCTCACTGTCGTAAACATAAAATGATTGAAGATCATCCAGAATGCCCTGAGCGTTTAGATGCGATTAATGACCGTTTACTTGCTAGTGGACTGGATGTGGCTATAGAGCAAAAACAAGCCCCTAAAGCACTGCGCGAACATTATTTATTGGCGCACAGTGAGCAGCATATTAAGCATGTAGAAGACATGATCCCCACTGAGGGGCTCAGCGATCTAGATGGAGATACGTGGTTATGCCCCGACTCTTTAAAGGCCATTGAGCGTGCAGTCGGAGCAGGCTTACTCGCTGTTGATGAGATTTTAGAGGGTAAGTTAGACGCTGCGTTTTGTTCAGTACGCCCGCCAGGGCATCACGCTAACCGAGATAGCTCTTCTGGTTTTTGTGTGTTTAATAACCTTGCGATTGCAGTTAAATATGCACAAAGCAAAGGGGTAAAACGCATTGCCATTGTTGATTTTGACGTACACCATGGCAATGGTACTCAAGATATTTTTATGGATGATGAAAATGTGTTGCTGTGCTCGTTATTTCAATATCCATTTTATCCTAATACCGCCATTAAAAATAATGCCACACTGGTAAATTCACCTTTACCGATAGCTAGTGATGGTGCTGATTTAAAAGCACTTTATGAGCAACAATGGCTACCAAAATTAACAGAATTTAAGCCTGAGCTACTTTTTATAAGCGCGGGATTTGACGCACATTTAGAAGATGACATGGCCAGTCTTAAGTTTGTTGAAAGTGATTATATATGGCTTACTGAGCAGTTAGCGCAATTTAGCCAACAGCATCATTGTTTAGGTATTATTTCTTATTTAGAGGGAGGGTACTCACTGTCGGCCCTCGGGCGCAGCGCGATTGCACACGTTAAAGCGTTAGTTGATTTCGGCGAGTAACGCAAACGCTTGGCTTGGTGTGAGCTGCTCTATTTTACTTAAGCAGCATTGCCCTTCTTTTGCTAAATATTCTTTTACTAGCTCTGCTAATTGGCTTGCACTGAGCGCCGTGAGCGAATGGCCGCTTAAGCTTTGATAGCCACTAACCTTATCTAAAATAATGACTTTTTGCTGTTCACTTGCTTCCATAGTGTAAATAAAGTCGTGTAAATCATTGGCGTGCTCTATTAGCTCAATTTCATTATTATAAATAATAATTTGTGGGTAACTGATGCTCATCTATTGTCCTAAATCAAATTGTTTTTTACTGAATAATTTATAATCATTAATTGGTTTAATTTTGGAAGTAGAAGCAATGCCTCACACTAGCCGCTATCAAAAAGTATGCGATGTTTTTACCAATAAGGTGATCGCCTGCGCTAAGGATACCCCTTTAATTGAAGCGGTGAAACTAATGCGAGCGCACAATGTTAGCGCTATTTTTGTAAAACAACAGCAACAAATAATAGGCGTATGGACTGAAACCGATTGTTTAACACTTAACTTTTCTAATCACTCACTTAGGCAGTTAGCGATTGAAAGCGTTATGTCGAGCCCTGTACTAAGTGTGCCCAGCCAACAATTATTAACCGAGACGGCCATGGTGTTTAATAAGCAGGGTGTAAGGCATTTGTTAGTCACTGATACAAATGACATTCCCAGCGGCGTGATCAGCATTACAGATATTGTAAACAATCAAGGGCTAGAGCATTACTTACAATTTAGACCTATTAATGATCAATATAATAAAAACATACGGATAGTACCGAGTTCATTGGCAATCAATGACGCGGTGAGCATGATGCGTGAATATGCAGAGAAAGTGATTTTGGTGTTTAATGAGGATGAAAATGTTCATGGCATTATTACCCAGCGCGACTTACTAAAGCTCATCACCGAGCAGCACAATCATCTTGTTTGTTGGGATTTAGCTAGCCGCCCCCTTTATCAGATAAGCCCCCAAGACAGCCTTTTTGATGCGTACAGGTTGATGTCTGAAAGTAATATTCGGCATTTGGTGGTTAGCGAAAATAATCAAATTAACGGTGTATTATCGCTTGAAAACTTAATTAATGAAATTGAAACGGCTTATTGTTGTGAGCTTGAAAAAGTACTTCAGCAGCGTGATATTGCATTGCAGCATTCGCAGCGTAACTTATTTTTAGCCAATAAAATTATCGACTCCTCCCTAGATGGCATCATGATCACCGACTCGAATGGAGTGATTATGCAAGTAAACCCTGCATTTACTCATCTAACCGGTTACAAAGAATATGAGGTGATAGGTAAGCGGCCTAATATGTTGAGTTCAGGGCGTCATGATAAAAACTTTTATATAAAAATGTGGGATTCGCTTGCCAAAACAGGGGTATGGCAGGGGGAAATTCATAATCGTAAAAAGTGTGGTGATATTTATATTGAGTGGCTCAGTATTATAGAAATAAAAGAGCCAAGTCATAGTGAGGTGATTTACGCCGCTATTTTTAGTGACATAACTGAGCGAAAAAGCGCAGAAGAAAAAGTGGTGCAGTTAGCGTATTTTGATGAGCTAACTGGCTTACCTAACCGGCGTTTATTTAACGATAGACTCTCTATGGCACTCGCCTCAGCACACAGAGATAAACAAATGTTAGCGGTAATGTTTATTGACCTTGACCGTTTTAAAGAGGTGAATGACAGCTTAGGCCATAATGCCGGTGATACCTTATTAAAATTAGTCTCTGAGCGCATTATTAACACCCTCAATGAGGGAGATACGCTGGCGCGATTAGGGGGAGATGAGTTTATTGTATTGTGCGAAATAAACAATGTAGAAGGTGCTATCACCCTTGCTGAGAGTATTTTAAATCACTTAAATACACCGTTTAAGCTTGAAGGATTTGAGGTTGGTGTTACCGCGTCTATAGGGGCGGCTGTTTACCCTGATGATGGCTTAGACAGTGAAACATTATTAAAGCATGCTGATATTGCCATGTACCGCTCAAAAGATGTCGGTCGCAATTCGTTTCAGTTGTTTCAACCCTCAATGAATGCACGATCTTTAGAGCGTTTAGCGATGATGAGTCGCTTTCAACATGCGCTAGAAAATAATGAGTTTGAGCTTTATTTTCAGCCTAAGCAATGTTTAAAAACAGGGTTGATTATGGGAGCTGAAGCACTACTGCGTTGGCATGACCCTGATTTAGGCACTATTTCACCAGCGCAGTTTATTCCGCTTGCTGAAGAGCTAGGTTTAGTGGTGCGTTTAGATTTATGGGTTATAAACCAAGCAGGTAAAGAGTTAACCCTTTGGCAAGCGCAGGGGATTGATGCCGGACGTTTAGCAATTAATGTCTCTGCGTGTCATTTAAGCCAAGGTAAGTTGGCTGATAATATTAAAGCTATGCTTACTCGTTACCAATTACCTGGCAGCTTACTTGAAATTGAGCTGACCGAAAGCAGCTTTATTAGCTCGTTTTCACAGGCAAAAGAGCAACTACAACAGCTCAAAGCGCTGGGCGTGCATATTGCGCTGGATGATTTTGGTACGGGGTATTCTGCACTCAGTTATTTAACCAAATTACCGTTTAATACATTAAAAATTGATGCGAGCTTTATTGCTAAGATTCCTGATGAGTATGGCAATAGCCAAATTGTGGCGGCCATTATAGCCATGGCGACAAGTTTAGGATTGGATGTGGTTGCTGAGGGCGTTGAGCATGCCTCGCAAGAGGCACACTTAGTCGAAATAGGCTGCAATGTTATTCAGGGCTATTATTATTGCCATCCATTAACGCAGCAGCAGTGGATAGCATTTTATAACCAAGCAGCAAAAGGTTATTCTGAGTCTACACTCACTTCATAAGAGGTGAACTTACGAATATTAATAACGCCGCTATCAAAAATTAAGTACTGACCTTTTATACCTTGTAAAATACCGCTAACAACGAGGTTTTTATCGAAGTTAAATGAGCTGATTTTGCTTGGGTATTCGCTTACAGGAAAATCAAGATTCACAACGTCTTGGTCAAGCTGTTCAATAGCGGTTGCGCCAAATAACTCACTCAGCTCGGTTAGTTTTTCGCTAATTTGTGGAATAAGCTCAGCAGCCGCTGCTTTTAAATCAAGAACGTCGTTTTGTCCTTTGAGCATATTGCGCCAATTGGTTTTATCAGCAATAAACTGCGCGAGCGCCACTTCCACTAAGCCCGACTGTAAACGAGTTTGTACTTTAAAAATAGGTAATGCTTGGGTTGCCCCTTGGTCAATCCAACGGGTAGGTATTTGGGTGTGGCGAGTAATGCCTACTTTTAACCCTGATGTATTAGCTAGATACACATAATGCGGGATCATGCAGTTTTCTTCACCCCATTGTGGCTCGCGGCAGGTGCCTTGATCGTAATGGCAGGTTTCAGGTTTCATGATACACATGTCGCAACTTGCAAGCTTGCGCATACATACAAAGCAATGCCCTTGAGAATAGCTTTTTTTTGTTTTTTTGCCACAGTTAGAACACAAAATTGTGCCACTAAAAGTGAGAGTCAATTGTTTACCTATTAAAGCATTTAAATCAACCAGTTCATCACCTACAGGTAAATGATATTGAACGGGTTCTGTTAAGCTCGACTTTAATTTACGCAGTGTACCTTGCATCTTTACTTGGCCCCAAAGATGTTAAAAAGGGGAGCTTAACATTTTTAGGCGGTATTGGCTGTTCAAGAAGTCTAAATAATTATCATAAGAGAGTGCTTTTGCGTACAAATAGCCTTGGGTACGGTCAGCTTTCATGGTGTTGAGCAACTGGTGAACTTCTTGAGTTTCTACGCCCTCAATCGTGATAGTAAGGCCCAAGTTATGCGCCATATCTATAGCTGTTTGCACAATGACCTGATGAGCCCGGTTATCGGTTAAATCATACACAAACGACTTATCTACTTTAAGTTCATTAAAGTGATAGTTAACTAAGTAGCTAAGTGATGAATAACCAGTACCAAAGTCGTCTAACACCACCTTAACGCCAAGTGTGGCGAGTTCACCAACTAAGGTGACTAACGCATCTTGATTTTCGACAAACGCTGATTCAGTCAGCTCAAACTTCAATAAATGAGGGGCAACCTGATACTTTATTAAAAGGTTTTCTACTTTTTCGGTTAAATTGGCAATGGCTAGGTTTTTTGCACTTAAATTAACGCTAATACTATGTTCAGTTACGCCCTCATTTGCCAGTTTTGCAATGTCTTTGCAGGCTTGCTCTATCACCCAAAGTGTTAATTCATTAATAATACCGGTGTGTTCGGCAAGTAGAATTAGTTTTTCTATGGAAATGTTTTTAAACTCAGTATTAGGCCAGCGTAGTAGGGCTTCGGCACCATTGACACTGTTATCTTTTAAACTAATTTGTGGTTGATAAAACAGAGCGAGCTGATCCGTTCTTATCGCTTGTTGAAGCTTAGCAGCAAGCGCAACGTCCATAGCTAAACTGCTGTCCGCAGATGATGAGCTTACCTTACTTAGACTATGTTTAGCGTTATGTAATGCCAAGTAGCCTCGTTTCAACCAAAATTCAAAGTCATCACGTTTACCAAAGGCACTAATCCCCACGCTGTAATTGAGTTGTAAGTCTAGCCCTTTGATTTGATAGGTTTTTGGTAACTTATTTACTACCCTTTTTAATAACTCTTCGAGCGTGTGTGGGCTTTGGTTTTTAGTCGAGATACAGGCAAAAACACCGCTACCTAAATCAGCAATTTTAGCGGGTTGATTAATGCCATTACTTAAGTTAAAAAATTCTCTCTCAAAGCTCAATTGGCATTCTAATTCGTGCGCAACATGCTTAATTAATTCATATCCTTGGGAGGGCGTAATAATGGTATTTAGCGAGTTAAAATGACGTATTTTAACCAAACATAAAGTGGTGGAACGTTGCTGGGCTTTGAGTGCCATAAAGGCATACTTTAACTTTGCGCTATTGAGCAGTTTTGTTTGCTGGGTATGCGTGGCATGATATAAAGCGCGCTCACGCTGATAACGAACCCGATCGGCAAGTGCCATGGCCATGAGGACAATTTCACATAAGATGGCCATTAAAAAAGCATGACGTATTGAAAAGCTATAAGTGATAACGCCTGTAAGCTCTAAAGGCTGAATGGCTGCACCAATAATCAATGGCACCCATGAAAATACGTAAAACTTAGCCCATCTAAAGCCACTTTTTAATTTGTTATAAATTAAAATAAAGCAGACGATATAAAGTAATCCCAAAATTACAAAAAATATGGGGGCAGCTATATTTTCGGGAATAAAAAAGCTTAATGTACCGAGCACTAGCATTAGCCAGAGTAAACCAACACTTAATTTATAACGCCAGCAACGGTCTTTATGATATCGCAAAAACATGGTGCAAAAAGCGAGAGTGAAAAACGCAATAGTGTAATTAACGACAATTATTTTTTCGTGAATAAACAACTGCCATTCTAGCGGCCATAAATAAAAACCAAACCCCAGAACGGTGCCCATTAATGCTATAGCACTAATAATGTAGCCAATATAAACTAAGTACACGCGGTCTTTAATGCCAAAATAGAGTAATAGGTTATATAGTGAGGCCATTAATAAGACACCCGCGAAAATTCCCCAAATGCCTGTTTGTGAGCGAACTAAGTCAACAAATACATTATGGCGATATAAGTGAATTGGAGTTTTACTGATCCCCACAGTATCTATTTTTATAATTAGTCGTTGTGTAGATTGGCCATCGAGGTTAAAGCGAATGTGGGGCACGCTGTACTTAAATAAAGTAAGACGTGGCTCTTTATCGCCAAGCTTATAAGTGTCGAGTAGTTGGTTGTTACTATTGAGCCGATATATGGTGAGATGATCTACCATCGGGTTATCAAAGTGGGCAACCACATCTTCTTGTTGGCTGCTTTTGTTTTCTAAATCGAGGCGTAACCAATAATTTTGCTGTTCAAAGCTCCAAGGTATATCGTTAAATTCTTGCTGTGTAAATAGCGCCTGCTTGGTCATTACTTCTTCAAAACTTTGTGTTTTGCTTTTGTCTATGTAATACGCATGATCGAGGTAAACAGGGGTTATTTTATCTATGGTATAGCGTGATGGCATCACAAAGTTTGTTGCCAATGTGCTGATAATAAAAAAGATAAAAATAAGTATTACAACTGCTACCGCATGGTAGCGCAAGGTTTTAAATTCCAATATTAATCTATGTCCAGATTACTTTTTTATAGTGTAGCAGTAAAAAGCGCAGATAATCTGCGCTTTTATAAAATTTACTCGTTAGTTATCAATCGTTATGATTGTTCACGAGCAATTGCGCGATAAGCAATGTCAGTACGGTATTCCATGCCATCCCAGTTGATTTCATCAACCAGTTTATAGGCACGCTGCTGCGCTTGTGTAACTGTATTACCCAGTGCAGTAGCACACAGTACACGACCACCGGCAGTCACTATGCTATCGCCGTCTTGCTTAGTCCCTGCATGGAAGACTTTTTCGCCTTCAGGGTAAGTTACTTTCAAGCCACTGATAGCATCGCCTTTCGGGTAACTATCAGGGTAGCCTTTAGCGGCTAAAACAACACCTACTGCAGCGCGTGAATCAAACTCAATGGTGGTTTTATCAAGCTCTACACGGTTAGCAGCTTCAATCAATTCAACTAAGTCTGATTGTAAGCGTAGCATCATAGGTTGTGTTTCAGGGTCGCCAAAACGACAGTTATATTCAATAACCTTTGGTGTGCCTGTCTCATCTATCATCAAGCCTGCATACAAAAAGCCAGTGTACGGATGGCCTTCGCTAGCCATACCTTCTACCGTTGGGTAGATCACTTCGTTCATAATGCGCTGATGAATTTCATCGGTTACTACAGGCGCTGGTGAGTATGCACCCATACCGCCAGTGTTAGGACCTTGATCGCCATTGTAAGCGCGTTTATGGTCTTGGCTGGTTGCAAACGGCAGTACGTTTTTACCATCAACCATGACAATAAACGACGCTTCTTCACCTTCTAAAAACTCTTCAATGACCACACGGCTACCGGCGTCACCAAAGGCATTACCCGCAAGCATATCGCGAATAGCCTCTTCAGCCTCGCGTTCGTCCATAGCAACAATCACGCCTTTACCAGCCGCTAAACCATCGGCTTTAATAACAATCGGTGCGCCTTTTTCTTTTAAATAGGCAAGCGCAGGGTCGATTTGTTCAAACGTTTGGTAATCAGCGGTTGGAATAGCATGGCGTGCTAAAAAGTCTTTAGTGAACGATTTAGACCCTTCAAGCTGGGCAGCACCGGCGGTTGGGCCGAAAATAGCTAAGCCGTGTTCACGGAACTTATCAACAACCCCTAATACTAGCGGTACTTCAGGGCCAACAATGGTTAGCTCAACATTATTTTGTTGTGCAAAGCTTAGCAGTCCATCAAGGTCTTCAACGTTAATTGCTACGTTCTCAAGTTTTGGCTCAAGGGCTGTGCCCGCATTACCTGGAGCAACATAAACAGTGTTAACTTTTGTATTTTGAGCGGCCTTAAACGCAAGTGCGTGTTCGCGGCCGCCGCTGCCAATGACTAATACATTCATGGCGAATATCCTATTTAAAGCGGTTTTTTAAATTTCAGCGTCATACGGTCGCTTTCACCTATGGCTTTATATTTAGCGGCATCTTGCTCGCCAAGTCTAAGGCTCGGTGGAAGGGTCCATACCCCTTTAGGGTGATCGGCTGTATCAAGAGGGTTTGCATTAATATCGCTTTTTGCTTCAAGTTCAAAACCAGCTTGTTCAGCAAGTGCAATAACCACACTTTGCTTCATATAACCTGATGATTTTTGCATCTCATCATCTTGCTCTTCTGGTAGGCGGTGTTCAACCACACCTAAAGTGCCGCCTGGTTTAAGTGCTTTGTAAAAAGACTTAAACGCATTGCTTGCAGCTTCTTTATCTTTGCTCATGTACCAGTTATGAACATTACGAAAAGTCAGTACCATATCGGCGCTAGCCGCAGGAGCAATATCTAAATGTGTAGATGGGGCAAACTCAGTGAGTTTAACGTGACTAAAGCGGGCATCTTCAGCGATTTTAGCCTTAAAGCCAGCAAGAGAACGTTGGTAATAACCAACCGATGAATCAGCAGGGAAGTGCGCAGCATAATAGGTGCCTTGCTCTTTCAGCGCTGGCGCTAAAATTTCACTGTACCAACCACCACCTGGGGCAATTTCTACCACGGTCATAGATGGTTTAAAGCCAAAAAATTCGAGTGTTTCTACAGGGTTGCGGTATTGATCGCGCTCACTGCTACGCTCGCTTGCTTTAACTGCATTTGTTAATGCTGAGTCGTGGCCATGGTTATGTGCCAACGCCATTGTTGAGCTTAATGACAGTGTGGCAACCAGTAGAGATTTTAGTGCAAATTTCATCGTCTAATCCTTCACATTATAATTTTTAGTCATGGTTATAGAATAAGCAGAATACGTGAATTTGGTGCAAACAAAAAGAGCTAACTGAAGCAGTTAGCTCTTTAAGCGATTAATGGCGGAAATGGCGCATACCGGTAAACACCATTGCCATTCCAGCTTCGTCAGCGGCCGCAATCACTTCTTCATCGCGCATTGAACCACCTGGTTGGATAACAGCAGTAATGCCAGCCTCTGCAGCTGCATCAATACCATCGCGGAATGGGAAGAATGCATCTGATGCCATCACTGAGCCTTTTACTTCAAGGCTTTCATCAGCGGCTTTAATACCGGCAATTTTAGCTGAGTAAACGCGGCTCATTTGGCCCGCACCTACACCTATTGTCATACCGTCGCGGGCATAAACAATGGCGTTTGATTTAACAAATTTAGCCACTTTCCAGCAGAATAATAAATCTTTAAGCTCTTGCTCAGAAGGCTGGCGCTTAGAAACAACCGTTAAGTCGCCTTGCGTTACCATACCTAAATCACGGTCTTGAATTAGAACGCCGCCATTAACGCGTTTAATGTCATGGCCTGTGCCTTTAGCAGAGAACTCACCACACTCTAATAAACGTACGTTTTGTTTAGCTGATACTATTTGAGCGGCTTCTGCACTCACGCTTGGCGCAATAATAACTTCAACAAATTGACGTTCAACAATCGCTTGTGCAGTTTTTGCGTCAAGTTCTTGGTTAAAAGCAATAATGCCGCCAAACGCTGACGTTGGATCAGTTTTAAAGGCGCGATCGTATGCTTCTAAGATATTATCACCAATTGAAACACCACATGGGTTAGCGTGTTTTACAATTACGCACGCAGGTACATCAAATTCTTTTACACACTCAAGTGCAGCATCGGTGTCGGCAATATTGTTAAACGATAATGCTTTACCTTGCAGTTGAGTCGCTGTTGCCACTGACGCTTCAGTGATGTCGTTCTCAACATAAAACGCGGCATCTTGATGCGAATTTTCACCGTAGCGCATATCTTGCTTTTTAGTGAATTGCATATTGATAGTACGCGGGAACTTAGTATCGATAGCAGCTTCCTCTGTGTAATCAGGAACCATTTTACCGAAGTAGTTAGCAATCATGCCATCGTACTGCGCTGTATGCTCATACGCTGCAATAGCTAAGTCAAAGCGAGTTTTGTAAGTTGTTGAGCCGTTGTTATTTTGCATTTCGCTAATAACACGGTCGTAGTCGCTTGCGTTAACAACAATCGTCACATCTTTGTGATTTTTAGCTGCCGCACGTACCATGGTTGGGCCACCAATATCGATGTTTTCAATAGCATCTTCAAGGCTGCAGTTTTCTTGAGCGACAGTATTCGCAAAGGGGTATAAGTTAACTACAACGATGTCGATAGCAGAGATATTGTTATCTGCCATTACGTCTTCATCTTGGCCACGACGAGCAAGAATGCCGCCATGAATTTTTGGATGTAGGGTTTTTACGCGACCATCCATGATCTCAGGGTGACCGGTGTGATCTGATACTTCAGTTACTTTAATTGCATTGTCAGCAAGTAGTTTACACGTGCCGCCAGTTGAAAGTATTTCAACACCTTGTGCTTCTAGTGCACGGGCAAATTCAACAATACCGGTTTTGTCTGACACACTCAAAAGTGCGCGACGTATAGGACGATGTGTATCCATTGTAGTTTGATTTCCTCAGTTAATGAGCTAGCTTAGAAGCGCGTATTTTAACTGATTACGACTCAAAAAACGACTTATAACGACCCATAAAGCGTGAGCATTTTGCAATTTCGTTAATAAATTTTACAAATAAAAAAAGCACCCTAAGGTGCTTTTTACTCAAAATACTTTATACCAGCTGTATTGGATTAGTAAGCAATTATAACGACAAAGAAATAAGTCAATAACAAGGCAAAAATTTGCTGTGTAGTTATTCTACATAAAAAATTTTTAACGCAGTTAGGGGCTTATTTAGCTCGTTAGAATGATTACGGTTTCAATATAGCTGGTATTAGTTCATACCGTATTTTTTAAGCTTTTTACGTAAAGTACCACGGTTGATACCTAGTAAAATTGCCGCACGAGTTTGATTGCCACGTGTGTAAGTCATTACTTCTTCAAGCAATGGCGCTTCTAGCTCAGAAAGAACAAGGTCGTAAACGTCTTGCACATCTTGACCGTTAAGCTGCTTTAAGTAGTGGTGAACAGCTTTTTTCACTGCATCACGCAATGGCTGCGGTTTCTCGTGTGACTGAACATGAGGGTTAGTGATAAATGGAGAAGTCACGTTTTGTTCGAACATTATAAAGTCTCTTTCTTTCTTAGTTAGCTGCTAGTGTTTTAAAGTATTGCTCTAATGCGACGACCTGTGCCTCTGAATTGTCGAGCGCATTAAATACTCGCCTAAACTGACCGTCACTGTCATGGGTTTGCAAATACCAAGATACATGTTTGCGAGCGATTCGTGCTCCCATTGGCTCACCGTAAAACACATGGAGGTTGGTTAAATGCTCCATTAAAATACTGCGCACCTCTGCTATAGCAGGTGGCTGCATATGTTCACCAGTTCGCAAATAGTGGTCTATCTCCCTAAATATCCAAGGGCGACCTTGGGCGGCTCGACCAATCATAATGGCATCTGCACCCGTATAGTCCAAAACCTGCTTTGCTTTTTCAGGTGATGTAATATCACCATTAGCAACGACAGGTATCGACACTGAACGTTTTATATCCCTAATTGTGGCGTACTCAGCATCACCTTTATACATACATGCGCGCGTGCGCCCATGTACAGCCAGTGATGCAATGCCATAACGTTCAGCTATTCTTGCAATCTCTACACCATTACGGTTGTCCTGATCCCATCCGGTACGGATTTTAAGTGTCACAGGTATATCAACCGCATTTACTACGGCATCAATAATCTCTTCCACGAGTTCTGGAAACTGTAATAAGGCTGAGCCTGCAAGTTTCTTGTTCACTTTTTTTGCTGGGCACCCCATATTGATATCTATGATCTGTGCACCGTTTGCAACATTGAATTGTGCGGCCTGTGCCATAAGCTCAGGGTCTGCTCCTGCAATTTGCACCGCACGTATACCCGACTCACCAGAATGATCCATTCGGTTCATCGACTTTTCGGTTTTCCAAACCTTCGGATTAGACGACAGCATTTCAGACACAGCAAGGCCAGCGCCTAAACGACGACATAGCTGTCTAAATGGTCTGTCCGTTATGCCCGCCATAGGCGCGACAATGACATTATTCTCAAGTTGGTATGAACCGATACGCACGATATTCAATAGGCCTCTTTTCAAGGGGCGCTAAGTTTACGGCTTTTTACGCAAAAATCAAAGGCTATAAATTGAACAAAAGTGACTTTTTTTTGCTCTTTTCGTATTGACATTTGATAACCGTATGACGAAGCGGTTTATTTGTGTGAATTTTGAACGGCTGTTACTTTTATAATAAAAAATCTTTATTTTTTATTATGTAAAAAAATAGTAAAGCCTGTTAAATACAGGCTTTAGATAAGACTTTTGAGTTAATACTCTAAATTTTTTAATAACGCACTATTACGCTTTTTTAGTGCCACTTACTCGGGTCCAATCGCCTTCAATGGCAATTTCATCGAGCTCAATAAAGGGCGCGTATATGTCAGCAACCGATTGTGCTTGTTCTTCTAAAATTCCCGACATCGCAATTTTACCGCCTGGCTTTAATAATCCTAAAATAACACTATGAAGCTCACGCAGTGGTTGCGCTAAAATATTTGCTACTACAATGTCAGCAGTAAACTCAGGTTGGTTTTCTGGAAGGTAAACTTCAAGCTTGTCAGCAACGCCATTACGATTAGCGTTATCTAGGCTTGCTTCTAGCGCTTGTGGGTCTATATCTATCCCAATCATGCGCTCAGCACCTAATTTAATTGCTGCAATGCCTAATATGCCTGAGCCACAGCCAAAATCGACCACGGTTTTACCAGTTAAGTCTTGGCTTTCAAGCCACTTTAAACACAGTGCCGTGGTGGCGTGTGTGCCAGTTCCAAATGCAAGGCCTGGATCAAGCAGTACATTGACTGCGTCAGGGTCTGGAATATCGCGCCAGCTAGGACAAATCCAGAGTTTTTCGCCAAATTGAATAGGGTGAAAGTTATCCATCCACTCACGTTCCCAGTCTTTATCTTCGAGTTGCTCAATTTTGTAAACTAAATTGTCTTTTAGCTCATCATGGCGCTTCAATAACGCAACCACTGCATTCATGTCGTGATTAGCTTCGAATAGACCTATCACTGTGGTGTCAGCCCAAAATACAACAGTGCCAATTTTAGGCTCATAGATAGGCGTGTCTTTTGCATCAATAAAAGTAACAGAAGCACTGCCTGCTTCCATTAATAGGTCACTGACTGCATCAGCAGTTGCAGCATTGGCATTGATACGGATTTGGATCCAAGCCATGTTTATTTCCTTGAAATAGAAAAAAGGCCGCTACAGCGGCCTTTTAAGTTAACTCATAATGTAACGCTAGATTATTTAGCGTCTAAAAAGCTTTTCAGTAAATCAGAGCGAGAAGGGTGACGTAATTTACGCAGTGCCTTCGCTTCAATTTGACGAATACGCTCACGTGTTACGTCAAACTGTTTACCTACTTCTTCTAACGTGTGGTCGGTATTCATATCAATACCAAAACGCATACGTAGTACTTTCGCTTCACGGGCTGTTAAGCCAGCGAGCACGTCGTTAGTTGCGCCACGAAGAGACTCCATTGTTGCCGAATCGATTGGCGAATCAATAGTCGTATCTTCGATAAAGTCGCCTAAGTGCGAATCTTCATCATCACCAATTGGTGTTTCCATTGAAATTGGCTCTTTTGCAATCTTAAGTACCTTACGGATTTTATCCTCAGGCATCATCATGCGTTCAGCTAATTCTTCTGGATTTGGCTCACGACCCATTTCTTGTAACATTTGACGTGAAATACGGTTCAACTTATTGATCGTTTCAATCATATGTACTGGAATACGGATGGTTCTTGCTTGGTCAGCAATAGAGCGCGTAATTGCTTGACGGATCCACCACGTAGCATAAGTTGAAAACTTATAACCACGACGGTATTCAAACTTATCAACCGCTTTCATCAGACCAATGTTACCTTCTTGGATTAAATCTAAGAACTGTAAACCACGGTTGGTGTATTTTTTAGCGATTGAAATTACAAGACGTAAGTTTGCTTCTACCATCTCTTTTTTAGCACGGCGCGCTTTCGCTTCACCAATACTCATGCGACGGTTTATATCTTTAATACGTTCAATGCTTAAGCCAGTGCTTTCTTCCATTGAAGTAAGTTTGCTAATACAACGAAGTATTTCAGGCTTCACTTCTTCAAGTTTAGCTGAGTGCTTTTCGTTTGCTGCAATTTCAATATCAAGCCATGCTGTGTCAGTTTCGTTGTTTGCAAAGTGCTTAACAAAGGTTTTCTTTGGAAGCTTTGAAACTTGTACTGCATGCTTCATGATAAGACGTTCTTGAACGCGAACTCTGTCCATCATTTCACGCATGTTATTAACCATGCGATCAAACTGTTTAGGCACGAGTTTAAAGGTTCTGAACAGCTCACCAATTTCTAAAATAGCGGCTTGAGACTCTGGGTGAGAGCGACCCTTTTTATCGAATGTTTCACGTGCTTTAGTATATAAATCACGTAAATTTTCGAAATGGATGCGCGCTTCTTCAGGATCTGGACCTGTATCTACTTCTTCTTCGTCTTCATCATCGCTGTCATCGTCATCGCTATCATCAAGCTGTTTTTCACTTAATTCAGAACCAATGTTGGTGGCAGCAATAGGTGGTGCTTCTTCTGCATCAGGATCGAAAAAGCCAGAGATAATATCGCTAAGACGCATCTCTTCTGCTTCAAACTTATCCCACTGTTCAAGTAGGTAAGTGATCGCTTCAGGGTATTCAGCAACCGAAATTTGAACTTGGTTAATGCCTTCTTCAATACGCTTAGCGATAACAATTTCGCCTTCACGGGTAAGAAGTTCAACAGTACCCATTTCACGCATATACATGCGAACAGGGTCAGTTGTACGGCCAATTTCTTTTTCTACAGTAGCAAGGGCTGCAGCGGCAGCTTCCGCTGCGTCTTCGTCTGTCGTGGTTTCTTGCATCATTAATTCATCGGCATCAGGCGCGTTTTCGCTAACCTTGATACCCATGTCATTAATCATGCTAATGATATCTTCTACTTGATCTGAGTCGATAATATCTTGTGGAAGGTGATCATTAACTTCTGCAAAAGTTAAGTAACCTTGCTCTTTACCTTTTTGAATCAGAAGTTTTAATTGTGACTGAGGAGTTGGATCCATAGAGATTGTTTCTTCCACTCTGATAAGTTGATACAACAGGCGCCATCATGGAGTTTGCTCAAAGGCTAACCAGAATAATGTGACGCAGTTAATAGCACAGTATAACAGCCTAAATCAAATCTGACTAGCTGTTCGTTGCTTTTAACGCTGTCATTAGTAAATGACATTCTAGTCGTTCGTCGCTATTTAGGCCCTGTGTCTTGTCTTTTATTAATAGGGTCTCTAGTCGATAATTTAAACACTGATCTTCAATAAATTTAAAAGTATTTTGAAAAACAGTCTCTAAACGCTCTTCATCTATTTGATGTTGCCATGTCGCCAACTTAGTTAATGGCTCATAGTCATCAGTGTCTCTAAATGATTCGAGAATTTGTGCAGTGGTAATGCCATCTTTTTGTAACGCTTGATGTTGTAGGCGTAATAACAAGCCGATTCCTGCAATATTCATTTGTGCTAAATCAGGCAAGTAGGGCACGCTTTTTGCCAAATTAGGGTGCTGAACTAAAATGCCTATCGCTTGGCGCATCGGTGTAATTTTAAATTTACGTTCAATTGCCTGCTGCTGTTTTGGTGTTTTTAAGTGATTATTGAGTTGCTCACGGGTGCGACCAATTAATCTGCCAAGTTGCTCCAAGATATTTTCTTGATAAAACTCACTTGGGATTTTTTCAATTAATGGCAGTGCTGCACTGAGTAACTTAGCCTTACCGGAATCGAGCGTTAAATCAATTTCTTTACTGAGTTTATTAAACAGCACTTTAGTGAAGTCATCGGCGTTTTCTAGCCGCTGCTCAAAAGCCTCTTTACCTTCTTGTTGAACGAGTGAATCAGGGTCTTCACCATCAGGTAGAAATACAAAATGCAGTGCTTTGCCATCGTTTAAGTAAGGAAGTGCATTTTCCAGTGCACGCCACGCGGCATCTTTACCTGCACGGTCACCGTCGTAGCAACAAATAACTTTGTCAGTGGTTCTAAATAAGGTGTGCATATGCTCGCTGGTTGTCGCTGTGCCGAGTGCGGCAACTGCGTATTCTATGCCTTGTTCAGCCAGCGCAACAACGTCCATATAACCTTCTACTATGAGTACATGATCGAGTTTTTTATGTGCTTGTTTTGCTTCATAAAGGCCGTAAAGTTCAAAGCCTTTGTGGAATATTCGTGTTTCAGGAGAGTTTAAATATTTTGGCCCCTGATCTGCTTGCATTACACGGCCACCAAAAGCAATGACGCGACCGCGTTTATCACGAATAGGAAACATTAAACGATCACGGAAAAAATCGAATTGCTTACCTGGCGTTTTTTCAGATGCGAGCTTTAGCTCAACTAATTGCTCTTTTTGTTCTTGATTACGTCCAAGCTGTTGGCAGAGGCCTTCCCATTCGCTGGGCGCATAGCCCATCATAAACTTTTTAACTGTTGCGCCGCTTAAGCCGCGACCTTTTACATAGTCTATTACTGTTTCAGAATTACTATGATGTTTTAACTGGTGTTGATAAAAACGCGCTGCATGGAGCATTAAATCGTAGTCAGAACGTTTTTGTGCTGCGGTGCGTTCTGGGCCATTACTACTTCCTTGTTCGCGAGGAACATCTAGGTTAAGTAAACTGGCTAGCTCTTCAATTGCATCAACAAACTCAAGTTTGTCATATTCCATAACAAAAGAAATAGCATTGCCGTTAGCGCCACAGCCAAAGCAATGATAAAACTGTTTATCTTGCGATACAGTAAACGAAGGCGATTTTTCATTGTGAAAAGGACAGCAAGCTTGATAGTCTTTGCCTGCTTTTTTCAACCCTACCTTTGAGTCAATCAGATCGACAATATCGGTTCGTGCCAATAAATCATCGATAAAGTTGCGTGGGATCTTTCCAGCCATTGTTTAAAGTACAGCCCTAAGGTAAATATAAAAGTGTTAAAAGCGAATTATAATACGCAGAGATTGGAACACAAATGCATATTTTTTTGAAGTGCTCTAAACGAAGAAACCGAGCTCAAGGCTCGGTTTACTTCAATCATACTTAATGTATGTGGGAGTATTAGGCAGTTAATCGTTGCTTAATTAAACCTGAGATTTTACCCATATCGGCACGACCTTCGGCTTTGCTTTTGATTATACCCATTACTTTACCCATGTCTTGCATACCTGCTGCGTTAGTATCAGCAATAGCCGCGTCAATGAGAGCAATGATTTCTTCTTCACTCAATTGTTGAGGTAAAAAAGCTTCAAGTGCTGTAATCTCATTGGCTTCAATTTCAGCTAAATCATCACGCCCAGCATCTTTGTACTGAGTGTAAGAGTCGCGACGTTGTTTAACAAGCTTCACTATAACGGAGGTAATACCTGCGTCGTCTAGTGTTATTTGCTCGTCAATTTCACGTTGCTTGATTGCAGCAAGTACCATGCGAATAGGATTAAGACGTTGTTTGTCTTTAGCTCTCATCGCATCTTTTTGCGCATCTTTTAGCGTTATTAAAAGGCTCATTTATACAAGACCTAATATATTAGTATAATTTAACGCGACGAGCGTTATCACGAGAAAGTTTTTTCATGTGACGTTTAACAGCAGCTGCTTTTTTACGCTTACGCTCAGCTGTTGGTTTTTCATAGTGCTCGCGACGACGAACTTCTGAAAGGATACCTGCTTTTTCACATGAACGCTTGAAGCGACGAAGTGCTACGTCAAACGGTTCGTTCTCTCTTACTTTAATTACTGGCATTAAAAATTCACCTACCTAAATTATGAGCGTTGCTCAAGTTGATCAAACATTGATCAAGTGGTTCAAAAATGGTGCGGTATTGTAATCCGAAGCAACACCACATGTAAAGGATAATATTAACAGAAACCCGACCGCTAAAACAGTGCTAATTTATATGCCGTTGGTATAGCCTGCAAAAAACTTGCCCAGCTTTTTTCTCTTTTATTAACAACCAGTTATTAGGTGCTTTGAACGAAGTTAACTCGGTTTCTACTTCAACATATATTAGTGCGTCAGGGTCGAGCCATTGATTATTTTCTAATAAATCACAGCATGATTGGGCTAAATTTTTGCGAAATGGCGGGTCAATAAAAACTAAATTAAATGTGTCATTGGTGTTTTTGCTTTCAAGAAAGGTCAGGGTATTAGTATTGAGTACCTGTGCATTTTGCGCATTAAGGGTGGCAACATTTTGCGTTAGCTGTTTTGCTGCTAACGGATCAAGCTCTAAAAATGTGGTGTTTTTAGCAAAGCGAGATAGCGCTTCGAACCCTAAACCTCCGGAACCGGCAAAGCAATCGAGAGTACGCGCATCGCGGGTATCGTGCATTAACCAATTAAATACTGTTTCTTTTATTCTGTCGGTTGTAGGGCGCAAGCCTTGAACGTCTTTTACTGGCAGTTTTCGACCGCGAAATTGGCCGCTAATGATTCTAATAACGCCATCGACTGATTTATGGGTGGTGTTATTTGGTGTGATTTTTTTTCTCATTTAACTCACTAAAAATTGGTATCTATGATCTAGCTCAGATAATATTGCAATCATATCACGGCGTGTCATTTTTCAACTGCGCTAAAAGTGTTACTATTATGCACCCTCGAGGATAACGTGTTGCTAAAAAGCAATTATTTAGGCTTAAAAGCACGCTATCATTATCGTTAGTTTATCAGATTTTTATAAGTGGTTATTAGCAAGTATGGCAAAAAAAAGTAAATTCATGTCGTGGCTCGGTTTTGGCAAGTCAGATAAAAAACAAGCAGAAGCTGATAAACAACAAGCATTGGCAAACGAGCAGGCAGAAAAAGCCGAACAGGAGCGCTTAGCAGCAGAGAAAGCCGAGGCAGAGCGTTTGCAAGCTGAAGCCGAACGTTTAGAACAAGCCCGAATTGCAGCTGAACAAGCTGAAGCAGAACGTTTAGCGCAAGAGCAAGCTGAAAAAGCCGAACAACAAATAGCTGCCGAAAAAGCAGAGACAGAGCGTTTAGAGCAAGAAAAACAGGCGCAAGCACAACGCGCTGCGGCAGCAGAAAAACAAGCGATTGAACAAGCTAACGCTGAGCTATTGGCTAAACAACAGGCAGATGCCGAGCAGCAAAGACAAGAGCAAGCTCAACGTTTAGCTGAGCAAGAAGCGCAAATGTTGTTAGAGCAAGAGCGTATAGCAGCTGAAAAAGCAGAAGCTGAACGTTTAGAACAAGAAAAACAGGCGCAAGCACAACGCGCGGCGGAGGCAGAAAAACGAGCGATTGAACAAGCTAACGCTGAGCTATTAGCTAAACAACAGGCGGATGCAGAGCAGCAAAGACAAGAGCAAGCTAAACGTTTAGCTGAACAAGAAGCGAAAATGTTGTTAGAGCAAGAGCGTATCGCGGCTGAACAAGCTGAGCATGAGCGATTAGAGCAACAGCGTATTGCAGCAGAGCAAGCTGAAAATGAGCGCTTAGAACAACAGCGTATTGCAGCAGAGCAAGCTGAGAATGAGCGCTTAGAACAACAGCGTATTGCAGCAGAGCAAGCTGAGCAAGCTGAGCATGAGCGCTTAGAACAACAACGCATAGCAGCAGAGCAAGCTGAGAATGAGCGCTTAGAACATCAGCGTATTGCAGCAGAGCAAGCTGAGAATGAGCGCTTAGAGCAACAGCGTATTGCAGCAGAGCAAGCTGAAAATGAGCGTTTAGAACAACAGCGTATTGCAGCAGAGCAAGCTGAGCATGAGCGTTTAGAGCAACAGCGCATTGCAGCAGAGCAAGCAGAGAATGAACGTTTAGAGCAAGAACGTATTGCAGCTGAAGAAGAGGCTGAGCGTCTAGAGCAACAGCGACTGACCACAGAGCTTGCAGAGGAAGAAGCAAAAAAAGCGGAAAAACCTAAAAAAGAAGGTTTTTTCTCTCGCCTCAAAAAAGGCTTACTGAAAACACGCGTTAATATTGGTTCTGGCTTTGCCTCAATTTTCAGCGGTAAAAAAATTGACGATGAGTTATTTGAAGAATTAGAGACTCAGTTACTCACTGCCGATCTTGGTGTTGATACCACCATGAAGCTAATCGATAGCCTGACCGACGCCGCTGATCGCAAGCAGCTTAAAGATGGTGATGCGCTTTATGAATTAATGAAGCAAGAAATGGCAACTATGCTGAAAACAGCAGAGCAGCCTTTAGAAATACCAGCAGACAAAAAACCTTTCGTTATCCTTATGGTAGGTGTAAACGGCGTAGGTAAAACCACCACTATTGGTAAAATGGCGAAACAATTTCAAAACCAAGGTAAATCGGTAATGCTTGCTGCCGGTGATACATTTAGAGCCGCAGCAGTAGAGCAGCTTCAAGTTTGGGGTGAGCGTAATAGTATTCCTGTTATAGCTCAGCACACTGGTGCTGATAGCGCCTCAGTGGTATTTGATGCTTTTCAAGCCGCTAAAGCGCGTAATGTTGATGTGTTAATTGCCGATACAGCAGGGCGCTTGCAAAATAAAGATAACTTAATGCAAGAGCTTGAAAAAATAGCCCGTGTGATGAAAAAAGTAGACCCAGATGCACCGCATGAAGTGATGCTGACAATTGATGCTGGCACAGGCCAAAATGCTATTAGCCAAGTAAACTTATTTAACCAATGTGTAGGTCTAACCGGTATCACACTATCAAAGCTTGATGGCACCGCTAAAGGCGGGGTTATTTTTGCTGTTGCTGATAAGTTTAATATTCCTATTCGTTACATTGGTGTAGGTGAAAGTATTGATGATTTACGCACCTTCAAGAGCGATGACTTTATTGATGCGCTATTTAGCCAAGATGAGGACGACGTTTAATTTACCAAAAGGGAGCCTGCTCCCTTTTTAATTGCAAGGAATACCAATTGCGTTAGGACGTTTAATGAGGTTGGCATAATAAAAAATGATAAATTTTCAGCAAGTAAGTAAAACCTATGCCGGTGGGCATCGCGCGCTTGAAAAAGTGAGTTTTCATATAAAACCAGGCGAACTGGCTTTTTTAACGGGCCACAGTGGTGCCGGTAAAAGTACACTTTTAAAGCTTATTAGCTTGATGGAACGCCCTTCTGCGGGCAATGTGTTTATCAATGGCGTGGATTTAAATAAGTTAAATTCACGACAAATTCCGTATGCACGCCGCGACATTGGTATTATTTTTCAAAATCATCGTCTATTAGAACGATACACGGTGTTCGATAACGTTGCTTTGCCCTTAATTATTGAAGGGACTCACCACAAGCAAATTGCCAAGCGTGTGCATGGCGCGCTCGATAAAGTGGGCTTGTTAGATAAAGTACGCTGTCATCCCTCCACGCTCTCTGGCGGTGAGCAGCAACGTGTAGGGATTGCACGAGCCATTGTTAATTCTCCTCCTATACTATTAGCTGATGAACCTACCGGTAACCTTGATCCTGAGTTATCGATGGAAATATTACGCCTGTTCGAAGATTTTAATAAGCATGGCACCACGGTTTTAATTGCCACCCATGACTTGGGGTTAGTATCACGAATGAAGTATCGTAGCTTAACGCTTCATGATGGCCGGATGAGCCAAGATCCACTGGCTGAGGGTGTATTATGAGTTTACTGTTCAAAAGCCGTCAAAATAGTAATGATAAACAAAAAAAATCCGTATTCTCTGGCGGTTACTTTTTCATTATTAATATTTTTCGCCAAGGTGTGTACAGTCTTGGGGAAATGTGGCGCACGCCATTAGCCTCTATGATGACCATTGCTGTTCTGGGTTTGAGTTTAACCTTGCCCGCAACGTTATACTTAGTGGTAAAAAATGTGCAGCAAGTGAGTAGTGGTTTTGAGCAAGCCAGCGAAATATCCTTGTTTGTAAAAGAAAATATGAGCGAGCAAGAAACGCAAACCTTAGTTAAACGTTTAGCGCTATATCCCGAAATACAAACTGTGACTTTTATTTCTCGCACTGAGGCTTTGGATGAGTTCAAAGAAATGTCTGGCTTTGGTCAGGCTTTAGAATATTTAGATACCAACCCGTTACCGAATGTAGTTTTAGTCACACCAACACAACGACATAGCCAACCTAATGCAGCTAAGCAATTGCTTAAAAAACTTGAAGCCGAACGCGAAGTTGACTTTGGTAAGCTTGATATTGCTTGGCTTGAGCGCCTAAATGCATTACTAAGTTTGTTAAAAGAGAGTGTAATTACTATTGCGCTATTATTACTTACCTCAGTGACGCTTATTATAGGCAATACAATTCGTTTATCTATTATGGATAAAAAAGAAGAAATACAGGTAATGAAGCTAGTAGGGGCAACCAATACCTTTATACACGCTCCCTTTTTATGGACTGGCATTTGGTATGGCGTGATTGGCGGATTGTTTGCCTTTATTTGTGTAGCATTAATGATGTGGTGGCTATCTGCTGCGGTAAGCAGTGTTGCAGGGGTATATCAAACCAGCTTTACGCTAATAGGGCTTAGCCTTAATGAATTTGGCGCGTTGGTATTGTTGGCCACTAGCTTAGGCTTTATTGGTTCTTACTTATCGGTTAACCGTTACATCTCAGAAATAGAACCCGATAAGGTTTAGGGCCCTAATATAATTCTTAAAACTGTCATGTTTTAAGTTTAAAATTATAAAAAGCCAAAGCAAAAAGATTAATCTTTGCTTTGGCTAAACCAATTCATAGGTTATTCAGTCGTCTAGTGTAGACTGACTTAACACTAAAAAAACCACTTGATTTATGATTCAAAAAAGTTTTAAATTCAAGTTAGCACTCTTACTAAAAGAGTGCTAAGATGGTTTCAAATGTTTATCACCGAGGTGAAAAATGAGTAAAGATTTATACGCAATGGCACTTACAGTTGGGCAACAAAGCGCAAGTATGGACGGCTACCTTCAAGCTGTTAGTACTATTCCTATGCTTAAAGTTGAGCAAGAGCAGGAACTTGCAAAAAAACTTCAGGAAGAAGGCGATCTTAGTGCTGCAAAGCAACTCATTATGTCGCATTTGCGCTTTGTAGCGCACATAGCTAAAAGCTACTCGGGTTACGGGTTACCTCAAGCTGATTTAATTCAAGAAGGTAACATCGGACTGATGAAAGCAGTAAAACGTTTTGACCCATCAGTGGGTGTACGTTTGGTTTCATTTGCGGTTCATTGGATCAAAGCCGAAATTCATGAGTTTGTGCTTAAAAACTGGCGTATCGTAAAAGTTGCGACGACCAAAGCGCAACGTAAACTGTTTTTTAATCTTCGTAAAAACAAGAAACGTTTAGGCTGGTTTAACCAAGCTGAAGTGAGCACAGTAGCGAGCGAGCTAGGTGTGAGTGAAAAAGAAGTTCGTGAAATGGAGTCGCGTATGAGCGGCCAAGACATGGGCTTTGACTTAACAGGCGACGATAACGACGATGCGCCAACGAGTACTTACTCACCAGTGCAATACTTAACGGATGGTTCTGCTGACTTAGCCGATGATATTGAACAGCAACAATGGCAAGAGCAGTCGCATACGCGATTATTTAGTGCTTTGAAAACCCTCGATGAGCGTTCTCAAGATATCGTTAGCGCACGCTGGTTGTCAGATGATAAAGCAACACTGCAAGAGTTGGCTGAAAAATACAGCGTATCAGCAGAGCGTGTTCGCCAGCTGGAAAAAACAGCAATGAAAAAATTACAAAGTGCGATGAGTTAATCGTACTTTAAAAGTTATAAAGCCCTGCATGAAAATGCGGGGCTTTTTTTTAGTTAAAAAAAGAGGTTAACAAAAAGTATCGTTTTTCATATTTTGCTTACCTCTAGTCACATCTGTATATCTTTTAATTAAATATACCCTAGTTAAAGTTAATGAATAAGTTTGGTTTTAATTTAAATACATGATTTTAGTTTGTTTTTAATTTGGGTATATGAAAATATTCGCGCACCTGAGCGACTTGTCGTTCAAACCGTAGCCTAAATTAAATTATTAATTGCTGTGCTTATTGCCTTTCAATTTCATTTAACGCGAGTATTTACACTCAATATGAACTCATATTCACTAAAGAAAAAGATCTTGCTATCGGTGGTTCTTGCCCTAGCCGTTATTATTGTATTGCTATCGTGGAATAGCTACACCTCTCAAAAAGCGTTACTGTTAAAAAGCAGTATTGATAATGTAAGTCAGTCTGGTAAGCAACAAGCTGCGAGTATTGAAGATTGGCTAGCTAGTCGTCAGCAGATCATAGAGTCAGTTGCGAGTAAGGTTGAGGGCAATACGCTCAGCGCATTACAGCAAGCCAAAGTGTCGGGTGGTTTTCAATTAACTTACTTTGGAGATAGTATCGGGAAAATGACTGACTCTGATCCAAGTATTGATCGAACCGGCTACGACCCGCGCACTCGTCCATGGTATAAACAAGCACAGCTGAAAAATGGCGCCGTAATTACCAAACCTTATTTAGATACTGCGTTTAATCAGTTGGTTGTTTCTATTGCTAAAACCACACAAAGTGGCGTGGTAGCGGGTGATTTATCGATTGAGTCTTTAGTTAATGATGTTAATACTATGTCTTTACCGGCAAATGGGTATGCCATCATGATGCATCAAGATGGCACTGTGATTGCCTATAAAGACACTAAAAAAGTAATGGCAGATATTACGCATATTGACTCGAAAATAAATCACCAATTCATTTTATCTAATAGTCAAAACGGTGAATTTACTCCCCTTTATTTTAAAGATGAAGGCCGAGAGAAGCTTGTTTGGGGTGAAAATATAAATAATACCGATTGGCAGTTGCTATTTGTATTGGATAAACAAACTTTAGAGGCTCCGCTTATTAGTTTATTGCTGACCCAATTAGTGCTGGTTGCAGTAGCACTTTTATTGAGCGTGTTGGCTATTTCATGGTTATTAAGTGTGTTGCTTGCGCCGTTAAGCCGAGTATCTCAAGCGTTATCAACAATTGCTGATGGTAACGGTGATTTGACCCAGCGTATTAGTGTTGATACACAAGATGAAGTTGGGGTGCTGGCTGATAGTTTTAATCGCTTTGTAAGTAGCCAGCATGAACTTATAAGCCATATTCGCCAGTTAGCTACTGATTTAGATTTTGATGCAGAGAAAAGCTTAATCACCAATCAAAACAGTGTCAGTGAGTTGCAGCGTCAGCAACAAGAAGTAGCGATGGTTGCCACTGCGGTCACAGAGATGGCAAGTGCAACCCATGAGATTGCTGCTAATGCCGAAAATACCGCGACGGCATCACAGCAGTCAGCGCAAAGTAGTCGTGAAGGTAAACTGTTAGTTGATAAAACCAGAAATACGATTAATTCACTTGCGAGTGAAATAGACCAAACAACCACCGTCATTGGCGAACTAAGCTTACATGCTCAGGCTATATCGAGTATTTTGACTACCATTCAAGAAATTGCTGAGCAAACAAATCTCTTAGCACTCAATGCCGCAATAGAGGCTGCCCGTGCTGGTGAACAAGGGCGTGGCTTTGCAGTGGTTGCCGATGAGGTGCGTGTACTATCAAGAAGAACGCAAAACTCCACAGCAGAAATTTACACCACCATAGAAACCTTACAAAATACGACCAAAAAAGCAGTGAGCTTGATGGACAGCAGTAAGGGGTATGCTAACAATAGTGTGGATGATGTTAATGCAGCAGCTCATGCACTAGAGGAAATCACCTTAGCAGTGAATGAAATTTCTGATATGGCGGGTCAAATAGCGGTTGCAGCAGAAGAGCAAACGCAAGTGACTAATGAAATTACTCGAAATACGGTCGCCATTAAAGATGTAACCGATGAAATTACTACCTCAGCAACTGCGCATTTAAGCCAAGCTGAAGTATTAAAAGACAGAGCTACAGATTTAAATGCTAAAGTAGCGACGTTTATTTTATAAATATAATGCGCGTAAGTGAGTTAAATTAGCTGACAGGGTAGGGTGTTTACTTACCCCATCAGTTTAATGAAATAGCTTGTTGTTGAGCTATTTGTACATATTTACGTTCGACCAGTTGCGATACTGGCACCAGTTCAAATCCTTGCTCACTTAATTGCGGCAAAGCGTGGCGTAAAAAATCGATGGTTTCGGGATAGGGATGCGCTATTGCAATGGCAAACTGATACTTAGTTGCTTTTGATTTTAGCTCTTCTAATCTTAATTGTAGCTGCTCGGTGGTCGTTATATTGTCTAAAAATACATGTCGGCTAATGTTTTCCACTCCCAAAAAGTTGGCTGCATTCTGAGCTTGGCTTAATTCAGTTGTACGGCTATCAAGAAAATACAGCTGGCGTTTTTTGAGTACTTCCATGGTCCATTTCATTGCTTGGCTTTGTTGAGTCAGCGCAGAGCCCATATGGTTATTAACTCCTTTAACTTGCGGTAAACTGGCCAGCGCATTCCCGAGCGTTTGTTGAAGTTGTGCTTTATCCATATTTAAAGTGAGCGCACCAGGCCCGAGTTTTTTACCATTTAAAGCCTGCATAGGAACATGCAACAGGAGCTCTTTATTTGACTGACTAGCAAGGGTTGCAAATATTTGAGAATAGGGGGTGTGGGGCAATATTGAATAGGACAACTGCCCAGGTAAACTCAGGAATTCTAAATCACGTTGATGATAACCTATATCATCGATCACTATGGCTATTTGCTTGGCTTTAACAGCACTCGATGTTGCAAATAAGGCTAAAAACAGCCCAGCTAACACCATTAAATTTATAGTTTTCACGTTTTATAATTTTTATTATCTTTGTCGTGTTTAAAATAATTTACCGAATTTAGTGCATGTTGAGTAGCTGTTTTGCCTTGGTTAACTGGATATCGGCTAAATCTTCAGTGCTAAAAACGGTGTTTTGTTCTAATTGTTCATTTTTTATTATAACGGCTTTATTTGTTTGTGGAAGCGTTGTTTGATTAATCGCCACATTCGGGGTCACGCCAATACCTTCAATCGATTCCCCTGATGGCGTAAAGTAGCGTGCGGTAGTTAGTTTTAAGGCGGTATCACCATCGCCTAATGGAATGAGTGATTGTACCGACCCTTTGCCAAATGACTGACTCCCCACTATTTTTGCACGCATATTTTCTTTTAGTGCTGCAGCCAGTATTTCTGCTGCAGAGGCTGAGTTTTCGTTAATCAGTACAACAATAGGTGCGCCTTTTAAAATATCGCCGCGTTTAGCGTAAAACGACTGATTAGAATCATAAAAACGTCCTTTGGTCGTTACAATTAAGCCATCTTGAAGAAACAGGTCTGCTACCGCAACTGCACTCTTTAAAGTGCCTCCCGGGTTATCTCTTAAATCAATAATTAGGCCTTTTAATGAATGGCCATAATGGTTTTGCATAGCGGCTATTTGTAAGGCAACTTCATGCAAGGTGTGGTTTGAAAAGGTATTTATAGCAATATAACCGCTACCAGCATCAAGTAGTTGCTTAGTTACACTGGCCAGTTTTATTTGTTTTCTGCTGAGGTTAAATATGAGCGGTTTTAGATTGTTATTTCGGATAATACTTAGTTGTACTTTATTGTTGGAGCTGTCTTTGATGTATTGTGCAACTAAATCAATCGGACTGTTTTCTACATAGTGCTGATTAACGGCAGTAATTATATCGCCTGAGCGAAGTCCTGCTTGTTTGGCTGGTGAATTATTAATTACTTTAACAATCGTGGTGCGTTGCTCGATGCTTTTTACTTCTATACCTAGGCCGGTATAGCGACCATTGGTATTATCAAATAACGCATTTAGCTCATTTTTATCTAAATATTTAGAGTAGGGATCGAGTTTAGAGTATAAGCGTTCAAATTGAGACGAGTTGTATTCAATGTATTCACTGTTATGCAGTGCTAAATCATCAACGTAGTAGGTATGAATATTAAACAGTATTTCATTTATTTTTTGGCTTTCTAAATCTTTGACCGAACTGGCATGAGCATTATTTATAAAGCCAAAAAGTGCCAATAAAAAAAACAACTGCAAACAAAACCAAAACATTGGTTTTGTTTGCGATACTTTTTTTTGGCAAATGTGTGTGTTTATCATAACTGCCTCTACTAGGATGCAGTTATTTTGATATTAAATACGCCTGCACCATTTTATGGGATTAACAGCACGCCCTTTATGACGTATTTCAAAGTATAGACCAGAATCAGCTTGTCCACCGCTTTGCCCAACTAATGCAACACTTTCACCTTCTCTGACCATATCACCCACGTCTTTTAGCAAGGTTTGTGCATGCCCGTATAAGCTCATAAAGCCTTCTCCGTGGTCCACAACAATCACCCAGCCGTAACCTTTTAACCAATCTGCAAATACCACCTGACCGTTATGAATGCTATTTACTGAAGTGCCCTCTGCAGCAGAAATTAATACGCCTTTCCAGTTAATTCCGCCGTGCTTACGTTGGCCAAACTTGTGCGTTAGTTTGCCTTTACTCGGCCAGCTTAATCTTCCTTTATTTTTATTTAGGCCCAATAGCTCAATTTTTGTGGTTTTTTCTTCTTCAAGTTCTTTAATAGTTGCGATCAGCGTTTGTTCGTTCTCTTCTAAGTAACTAATTGAATTTTTTGTTTTATTTAACTGCTTTTTTAGATTTTTTAGGCTGGCTTGGCGCTCATTTTTAGCGTCAAGAAGCGCTGCTTGTCGCCTTTTTTGTTCATCAAATAAAGCAACTAGCTTTTCTTTTGTTTTTTCAAGCTCAGCTTGGTTTTTCGCAATTTCTATTTGCAGCGCTTTAAGTTCATCAAGCTGCTTTATGCGGGCTTTATTTAAGTAGTTGTAATAGCTAAGCGTACGTTCAAATTTAGCGGTATTTTCTTGGTTAAGCAGCATTTTTGAATAGTCATCACTACCTGCCATATAAGCACTTTTTAACTGTGCTGCTAACACACGCTGAAATTGGGCTTGTTGTTTTTCAAGCTTTATCGCGCGTTGTTGTTGCTCTGCTTGCTGTTGTTGTGTTTTTTTAACTGATTGCTCAGCCATATTGAGTGCTTTAGCGTTTTTCGCTATAGCGAGTTCATGTGCTTTTAGTTTTTGCTGCTGTTTAGCTATTTCTTTTTGCTGTTGTTGATATTCAGCTTGGCTTTGCTCTAAAGCCACTTGAACTTGGGATAGGTCTTTTTTGGTACGATCTTCATTAGCCACGGCAACGCCAGTGACTAATGAATGCAGTACACAGATACACGCAATGACGCGGTATGCGCTTTTTTTCATAGGTTATTTCAACACCATAATTGGCGACCCTGTCATTTCTGCAGGTTGCTCTAACCCCATTAAATGCAGCATAGTAGGTGCAACATCGCTCAAGGCTTTGCCTGAATAAGCTTGTGCATCGCGACCTACATAAATAAACGGCACGGGCTCACTGGTATGTGCTGTGTGCGCTTGGCCTGTTTTAAGGTTTGCCATTTGCTCTGCATTGCCATGATCGGCGGTAATAAGTGCTTCGCCGCCATATTCTTTCAATGCATCCACTACACGGCCAATACAGTTATCTACTGCCTCACAGGCTTTAACTGCAGCCTCAAATACACCTGAATGACCGACCATGTCGCCATTAGGGTAGTTACAAATAATGGCATCGTATTTTCCACTTTTTATTGCTTCTACTAGCTTATCGGTAAGCATTTTTGAGTTCATTTCTGGCTGCAAATCATAAGTTGCAACCTGAGGTGATGGGATAAGTTCACGGGTTTCGCCGTCAAACTCATCTTCTCGTCCACCACTGAAGAAAAAGGTAACATGAGCATATTTTTCAGTTTCAGAAATACGCAGTTGAGTTTTACCTTGTTTTTCAAACCATTCGCCAAGTACGTTATTAAGCGGCGTGGTGCCAAAAGCAACAGGCGCATCTATATCGGCTGCGTATTCAGTCATCATCACAAAGGCACTAAGCTCGGGCGATTTTTTCTTATTAAAGCCGTCAAAGCCTGGTTCTACAAAGGCGCGGGTTATTTCGCGTGCGCGGTCTGCTCTAAAGTTTGCAAATATAACGGTGTCGCCATCATTTACTTTTACAGGTTCGCTGCCTTTAGGAGTGATCGTGCTGGCTGCTACAAATTCGTCATTTTCATCGCGCTCATAAGCGGCATTTAGTGCACTTACGCCTTCTTCATAATCAAAATCACCTTCACCTAAGGTGATTAAATTATAGGCTTTTTCAACACGGTTCCAGCGGTTGTCTCTGTCCATGGCATAGTAACGGCCAATTAGTGAGGCTAAACGGCCACATTTAAGTTCGCTAAATAAGGCTTCAATACGCTCAATAGACGCTTTAGCACTACGCGGTGGTGTATCGCGTCCATCTAAAAAGGCATGAAAGTACACCTCTTTAGCGCCGCGTTTTGCAGCCAGTTGTATACTGGCAACAATATGATCTTCGTGGCTATGCACGCCACCTGGACTTAACAGTCCCATAATGTGTACAGCTTTGTTGGCATGAACGGCTTTATCAATGTTTTCAAGCAGTGCAGGGGTTGTATCAAATTCGCCATCATCAATGGCTTTAGTGATGCGGGTAAAGTCTTGATAAACAATACGACCGGCACCTAAGTTAACATGACCAACCTCAGAATTACCCATTTGACCATCAGGAAGACCCACATCTAAACCCGATGCTGAAATTAATGTATGAGGGCGCGTTGCCCAAAGCTCATCTAACACAGGGGTATTAGCAGCTAAAATGGCATTGCTTTGCTCATCTTCTCTGTATCCCCAGCCATCTAAAATCATTAATACCAGTGGTTTTTTATGCTCTGTCATAGTCACTCCTATTAGGGTCTGTTGACCTTTGCGGATTAAAATTTGTTCAAACTAGGGGCGGTTTAATCGCGGCGCGAGGTTTGTAACCTAGTGGGCTAAGTAAAAACCGAGCAAAGCTTCCGCGTCCTGCTCACGCCCCTTACCTACATCCATGTAGGCAACAAAGAGTAAATCGCCCCTAGGCAGAACCCTTCGGGCAGCACCTGTTTGGCATTGATGCTGCGTTATCGCCTATTTATGGGGAATAACCACACCACATAGGCTCTGCCTTACCTAAATACCAAACAGACTGCTGCAAATTTAACCTTGAAAGATCAACAGACCCTAGCGTTGCTAAAATACACGCTAACATTAATGCCAACATGCCAAGCCTTAGCATACCGCGTTTTATAGCTAGGATCAGCAATGAAAAGTAGATATTAAAAATTTTCAATTAGGATTGGCTAAATTGAAAACTTTAAAGGGCTAGGTTATTTTTCAGTTAAAAAGAGCAGGGCATTGTGGCTTTCAAGCGTGCTTAAACTCGCATTTTTAGCTGATTTGGGTATACTTGCGCGGCTAATCTCTATTTTATTCAAGTATTGAATAGGGTTGTGGGGTAAGTTAAGCCTATCTTGTAGGTGAAAATTCAGAGTAGCCTAACAGCGCTCTATTGATTTGCTGATGAGTAACTGCTCATTGTGCAAGTGCAATTGGTAAGAATTTAAAATATCTAAAACATCCGTTTTAGTATGTAACTTTATAGTGGAAGTCGAATGGATCAATATATTGAATTTGTCTCAAACCATCCAATTCTAAGCCTAGCTTGGGTTGCGATTGCGTTTCTTATTATTAGTGGCGCAATAAAAAGTAAATTTTCAGCAATTCGTCAAATCAATCCTCAGCAGTTAACGTTACTTATTAACCGCGAAGACGGCCAGGTTGTTGATATGCGTGGGCAAAAAGAGTTTAAAACCGGCCATATTGCCGGTGCTGTGCACTTAAACCCAGAAAAAGCTAAAGAATCTGATTTCTCGACCCTTGAAAAGTATAAGAGCAAACCCATTATAGTGGTATGTGCTGCAGGCATGACTGCCTCAGGTGTTGCAACCGCAATGCATAAAGCAGGCTATGAACAAGTTTATGTTTTATCTGGCGGTATGGGTGCGTGGCAATCAGCAAGTCTGCCAACAACAAGCGGTCGCTAATATCTCTTAGCTAAACCGATTAAGGATTAATTATGAGTAACGTTGTTTTATACACCAAAGGATATTGTCCTTTTTGTCATCGCGCATTAGCGCTGTTAGACAGTAAAGGTGTAAAATACACAAATATTGATATTGGCGTTCAGCCAGAGCTTCGCGATGAAATGATCGCCAAAGCCGGTGGCGCAAGCACGGTTCCACAAATTTTTATTAACGATGAACACATCGGTGGCTGTGACGACATGATGGCACTAGAAGCGCAAGGTCACCTTGATGCTAAGCTCAGTGCTTAATTTAATTAATTATAATAAATAACAGGTTAGGAATAACAATGAACGAACAAAATCAAAACGCAGAAGCTGATGCAGGTGCACAGTTTACTATTCAACGTATTTACACTAAAGATGTATCGTTTGAAACGCCAAATTCGCCAGCTATTTTTCAAAAAGAGTGGGCTCCAGAAGTAAAATTAGATTTAGATACACGCTCTAACAAACTTGATGAAGGTGTTTACGAAGTAGTGCTTGCACTAACTGTAACGGCATCTATCGGTGAAGAAACTGCGTTTTTATGTGAAATTCAACAAGCAGGTATCTTTACGATTGCTGACGTTGAAGAAATGCAATTAGCGCACATGCTAGGTGCATTTTGCCCTAACGTGTTATTCCCATACGCACGTGAAGCGGTATCTAACTTAGTAAATCGTGGTACGTTCCCACAACTTAATCTTGCGCCAGTTAACTTTGACGCATTATTTGCACAGTACATGCAGCAACGCACAGCGCAAGCTGAGCAGGCTACAGCAGACGCTTAATTTATGAATACAGCCACATCAGCTGTTACTGTTTTAGGGGCGGGGTCGTATGGCACCGCCCTTGCTATTTGTTTAGCCCGAAATGGTCACAAAGTGACTTTATGGGGACGCAATAGCCAAGACGTTGCGACGCTTGCAGCTGAGCGAAAAAATCAACGTTACTTACCTGATATTCCTTTTCCTGACACCTTAATCCTTGAAGCAGATTTACAGCGTGCAACGCAAAGTAGCGATATTGTTTTGGTTGTTGTGCCAAGCCACGCATTTGCTGACACATTAAAGCAAATCAAACCTGCTTTGCGCCCAAATGCAAAAATAGCATGGGCCACCAAAGGACTAGAGCCAAATACTGGGCGTTTGTTACAAGAAGTAGCAGTGCAAGAGCTAGGTGAAGAGGTGCCACTAGCGGTGCTTTCTGGGCCAACCTTTGCCAAAGAAATGGCGATGGGATCACCAACTGCAATTTCGGTGTCATCAACATCATCGGCATTTGCTAAACAAATAGCCGATTTATTGCATTGCGGGCGCTCGTTTAGGGTGTATAACAATGATGATTTTATTGGTATACAGCTCGGTGGTGCGGTTAAAAACGTGATTGCCATTGGTGCGGGAATTTCTGATGGTGTAGGGTTTGGTGCAAATGCACGTACCGCGCTTATTACTCGTGGTTTAGCAGAGTTGTCGCGTTTAGGGTGTGCACTGGGTGCAAAACCTGAAACTTTTATGGGTATGGCCGGGTTAGGTGATCTAATTCTGACCTGTACCGATAACCAATCGCGCAACCGCCGTTTTGGTTTAGCCTTAGGCAAAGGTGAGAGTGTTGATGATGCCATTGCATCAATCGGCCAAGTGGTTGAAGGCTTTAGAAATACCAAAGAAGTGTACTTACTAGCTCAACGCGCTGGTGTGGAAATGCCAATTACCGAGCAAATATACAAAGTACTCTATGAAAATAAAGACATGAAAGCAGCTGCTATGGCGTTATTAGGTCGTGAACAAAAGTCAGAATAAATGCTTCACTATTCTTTAAAAATTAAAAAACCGACATAATGTCGGTTTTTTATTATTGGTAAATAATTACTGCGCGTTTACAAAGCCAAGCTGGCGCCAAGATTCATACACAAACACAGCTACTGCATTAGACAGATTCATACTGCGACTATCGGCTTGCATAGGTATACGCACGCGTTGCTCGTTTGGCAGTGCTTGAATCATGTCATCAGGTAAGCCTCGGGTTTCTGGTCCGAATACTAAGCAATCACCCGCTTCATACTGTACTTGGTGATGAAATTGGCTACCTTTAGTGGTGCAAGCATACACTTTTTTAGGTTGGCACTTTTCTAAGTAAGCATCAAATGAGGCATGGCGTTGTACATGGCTAAATTCGTGATAGTCAAGTCCAGCGCGTTTTACACGTTTGTCATCCCACTCAAACCCTAACGGTTCAATTAAATGCAATGAATAGCCAGTATTGGCACATAAACGAATGATATTCCCGGTGTTAGGCGGAATTTCAGGTTGGTATAAAACAATATCCAGCACAATAAGCCCTATAAAATCTTTAATTTGACTGGCTCAGTATACACGAACAATGAATAAAAAATGATATACTACAAACATTAAATACATCTTACACTTGGACAGATACGTGCATAATCGCAGTTATGAATTTTGGGTCAAAGCTTCAAGCATAGTGACCATGGTCATGGTGAGCCTAATGATTGCGACCAAAGCATGGGCTTGGCTGGCGTCGGGTTCGGCGTCGATGCTTGGCTCACTCACTGATTCATTAATGGATATTACCGCGACGCTAATGAGCTTTTTAGTTTTATCGTATGCACTGCGTCCTGCGGATGATGACCACCGGTTTGGTCACGGTAAAGCGGAGGCGCTTGCAGGGTTGGGCCAAGCTGCATTTATTGCGGGCTCGGGCTGTTTATTAATGTTTCACGGTATCGAGCGATTAATAAACCCAGTAGAGCTTTCGCACTCATTATTAGGTGTATGGGTGAGTATTTTTGCCATTGCTTGTACCTTGGTAATTGTATTTGTGCAAAATAAAGTCGTGAAGCACACTGAATCAATCGCCATCAAAGCCGACTCCGTTCACTATAAGGGCGATTTAATTTTAAATGCGGCGGTATTGCTTGCTATTTTACTCGCCTACTATGGCGTACTGTATGCCGACCCATTGTTTGCTATCGGTGTGGCAGGTTATTTATTGTATAACAGTTGGGATATAGCAACCGAAAGTGCCTCGCATTTAATGGACAAAGAGCTACCCGATGAAGAAAAGCAAAGTATTTTTGAAATAGCGCGTAACCATAATGATGTTTATGGCGTTCACGGTATTCGCACTCGACAGGGCGGTAAAGTTAAGTTTATTCAACTGCATTTAGAGCTTGATGACAATTTACCGCTTATTCGTGCCCATAAAGTGGCAGATGAAGTGGAGCTGATGATCACTCAGCAATTTGAATCTGAAGTTGATATTTTGATTCACCTAGATCCGCTGTCGCTTAGTAGTTAACCTATTGAATCACAAAATTTATAAAGGCTTGTTAGCAATGGTTGGCGAATTTCGTCCCGCTCAAAAAACAGCTCGTGCTTAGCCCCTTTAAACTGCTTTATTAGGGTGTTTTTATGTCGGCTTGCAAGCTTATGCTGGGCTTGGTTATCAACCACTTCGTCATTTTCTGCGCTGGCTATAAATAACGGGGTTGTTATGGATAGTTTATCGAGCGCTTTAATAAATGAAAAAACAGTATGCAGCCAGCCATAGGTAACACCGCCTAATTGTAATAGTGGCGTTTGCTGATAAGTTGCCCTAAATTGATCATAGCGTATTTGGCTACTGGTTAAAGTGTTAAGCGCAAACTCTTCAGGTGTATAATCGCTTTGTCCTAACGCATAACACCCTGAGAACCCTAATAATGACGCACTGGCAGCGATAAACTGTGCTACGGGTTTTGGTATTCCTTTAGTATGAATATCAAACATAGGGGCTGATAAAAATGCCCCACTAAAGTCATGTGAGTAACGTGCTAAGTAATCAAACGCAATAGCGCCGCCCATTGAATGGCTAAGCAGTAGTTTTTTACCTTGCCAATGCTGCTTTACCACCTCAAGATTGAATTGATTGAGATCGTGACTGTAATCTTCAAATTGTTTGACATAGCCTTTATGGGGGTTTTTTAATAACCGATAAGAGCGCCCTTGGCCTTGGTGATCAACAATAAAAACAGCATAATTATTACAATAAAGCTCCCAAAGCAGCTCTTTGTATTTATCGAGTCCTTCAATGCGCCCAGAACTAATAACAATGGCAGTGTGAGCCTGTTTAGGCTTAGCGTAAGCATAAAATAATTTACCGGCAGCCGTGCTTAAATAGGCTTTTTTGAGTGTATTAGTATAAAACTCATTAATGGCAGGCAGGTTATTTTCAAGCTCGCTTTCATTGCTATAAAACATGGTCTCTCTTTTGTATTGGTAAGCTTATCTCAACGCATAACCCGCCAGCGTCCTTATTTGATAAAGCTAAATTTCCGCCGTGGGCAATCACTGCATTTTTTGCAATGGCTAAACCCAGCCCAGTGCCGCCGCTGACGCGATCGCGGGCGTCTGATTGCCTAAAAAATGGCTCACATAGTTTATCAAGTTGCGCTGCGGGAACGCCAGGGCCGTCATCACATATTTGTATAGTAATGATATCACTGTGTTTTAAGGTGATGCTAATAGTATGTTGTGCGTATTTAATTGCATTACGTAAAATATTTTCTAGAGCACTGGCAATCAGCATTTCGTCGCACTCTATATTTACCTCAGCATCACCTTGAATATGCAGCGTTTTATTGTGCTGTTTTGCTTCAAACTGAGCATCGTTAATCACATGGTTAACAATAACTTGTAACGACTGCGCCTGCAGTGATAAAGGTTGGCTATTGGCTTCTAAGCGCGATACCTGCAATACATCGGCTATCATTTTATCAAGTTGATTTGCTTCTTTTTCAATACGCAATAAATACGATTGGCTGGCCTCACTCGCTTGCATTTGCGCCAGCCCTGTGGCCATTTTTAAGCGTGTTAGTGGGGAGCGCAATTCATGGGATATATCGGCAAGTAAACGCTTTTGAGCGCTAAGTAGTTGCTCTAATTGATCAGCCATACGGTTAAAATCGCGTCCTAAAACTCCAAGCTCATCTTTTCGCTGACTATTTATTGCCGCGCGCGCACTTAAATCGCCATTTGAGAGTCTAATTGCAGCTTGTTTTAAACTATTTATAGGGGCAATTAAGTTACGACTAAATAAAAAGCTTAATGTAAGTGAGGCGATAATGGCGATAGAAATTTTTAACCAAACCGGCAACAATCTTAAGCGAATAAAGAGCGGTCGCTGTTGATTTATATCGATTTCATATAACGCAAATTCGCCTTCAGGTACTCGAATGCGCACAGGGCCAAAAGCTTGGTAATATTCAGTAAAAATAATTTGAGGTGGCATGCCTTCACTAAAGTTCAGTAAGCTAAAATCAATATTATTCTCAACTTTTTTACTGATCAAAAACTCATCGCTACTTAGTGAATTTAAATAAAGTAACTTGCGTTTACTCAAACGCGGGTGAGTAATAATGTCATGAATAGAGCGCTTGTGTTTATGTGCACTACGTTCGATACCTCGAGCCAAGTGTTCTAGATTTTTTTGCATCGGCCCTTTTAGGGGGTCATGGCTAATAGCATTGATCAGCGAAATATTACTTAAGAAAAATAGCGCAGTAAAAGTGCCAATGATCGTTAGCCAAAACCAAGCAAAGACTTTAAAAAACAAATAATGTCGAGGGTGTCTTAACCAACTAAAACGCGTTACTTTACTCTCCTTGGATAAAGACATAACCCGTCCCTCGAATAGTTTTAATTTTTTCACCCGCGATATGCTCGGCTATTTTTTTTCGAATATTACTCACATGCATATCAATAGAGCGATCAAATGACGCTAAACGCCGTCCTAGTACCTCTTCGCTTATTTGCTCTTTGCTTATAACATCAGGGGCGTGTTTTACTAATAAAGCCAATATTTCGTATTCGGTACCCGTAAGCGTGAGTGTGGTGTTATTTACACTGGCTTCACGCGTGGCAAAGTTAATAGTAATACCGTTTAAAGAGAGCTTTTTATTATTGTTATTGCTTACACTATTAATGTGTTCAATACGGCGAGTAATAGCTTTAACGCGGGCAAGGAGTTCGCGGTGGTTAAACGGTTTTGGAATATAGTCATCAGCGCCGAGCTCTAAACCAAAAATACGGTCAAAGTCTTCACCTTTAGCGGTCAACATAATCACCGGCGTTAATTTACTTTGCCTGAGTTGTTTGAGTACTTCAAAGCCATCTATAGAAGGCAACATAACATCAAGTAATATAAGCGCGTAATCGTTTTGTAAAGCAAGCTCTAAGCCTTGTTGGCCATCATGTGCGGTTTGTATGCTAAAGCCTTGTGCGCTCAGATACTCGCTTAATAGCTCACATAAACCGGTGTCATCATCAATCATTAATAGTTTCATACATTAAGCCTTACGCGCTGTTTTATGGTTTTATTTTACGCGTTTAATGTACTAAAAGTTAGTCTTTACATAACCTTTACACTGCTTTGCGTTACTTTGCATTGAGCCGGTTATAGTGAACACACTGGCTAGCAGCCAACAACCAACTCAATATTAAGGTGATGATTATGACTAAGATAAAAAACACGCTATCAAAATTAGTACTTATATGTGGCTTAACAGTAGCAACGCTCAGTGCGGGCAGCGCACTTGCAAAAGGTGATGGCCATAAACAAGGCCACTCTCAAGCACGCTTTTTACTCTCTGAGCGAGCTGCAGATAAACTGGCGCTTACTGAAGATCAACAAACACAATTAAAAGCGATTTTTGAAACACAAAAAACACAGCTCCAAGCACTAAGAGGGGCTAATAAAGAAGCCCGTAAAGCAATACGTGAAGCGTATAAAGAAAAAAAAGAGGTGTTATTATCAGCATCAACATTTGATGAAAACGCAGCCAAAGAGCTACTTGGCGAGCGCCAAGTAAAAGCTGAGCAAATGGGATTAATTAAACTTAAAACGCAACATCAAATTTGGCAGGTCTTAAATGCTGAGCAACGTGAACAGCTTGAAAAAATGCAACAACGTAAAGATAAAAAGCATCGCAAACAAAGAGCATAACGCTTTCAAGTAAAGCAAAAAGCCAGCTTTTAGCTGGCTTTTTTTTTTAAGTCGTTTTATTACTTAAAAAAGTCATCTTCGTTTTTTGCCATCATTGCTTCAATATCTTCAATCATGTCTTGGCTGAACTCATCTGCAGATGTAATCGGCGCTGAAATTTTATTATTTTCAAACGACCATTCACCTAAATCAATAAGTTGGCAACGTTTTGAACAAAAAGGGCGATTCGGACTTTGTGCTGACCATTCTACTTTTGCTTTACAGGTTGGGCAGTTAACCACTGTTGGCATAATTTACTCTCACATTAATATAGGCTTTGCGACTCAATTTATAATAAACAGCTAAGCTTTCTATTTAAAAACTAGTAACACGATTAATCTCAGCAAGTGAGGTCACACCCTCTGCGGCTTTACGAATACCCGATAAACGCAAATTGTTATATCCTGCTTTAAGTGATACCTCAGCAATTTCTAATGAGTTACCGCCGCGCATTATAATTTGGGCAATTTCAGGCGTAATTTTCATTACTTCGTAAATACCAACACGGCCTTTGTAGCCATCGGTACAGTTTTCACAGCCTTTAGGTGCGTATAAAACCATGTCTTGAATTTGTTGTTCACTAAAGCCTTGGCGTATAAGCTCTTCGCGAGGTAACTGCTCTGGTGTTTTACATTTAGAGCATAATCTTCGGGCTAAACGCTGAGCTATAATTAAACTAATAGAACTGGCCACATTATACGCGGGTACACCCATATTTAACAAACGAGTAATCGTTTCTGGCGCTGAGTTGGTATGCAGTGTTGACAGTACCAAGTGACCTGTTTGCGCCGCTTTAATTGATATTTCTGCAGTTTCTAAATCACGTATTTCACCCACCATCACCACATCGGGATCTTGACGTAAAAACGCCCGCAGTGCATTAGCAAAAGTCATATCTGCTTTAGTATTTATTTGTACTTGGTTAACCCCTTCGAGGTTAATTTCTACCGGATCTTCGGCGGTACTAATATTCCGCTCCGGCTGATTGAGTATATTTAAGCCCGTATACAAAGAAACCGTTTTACCTGAACCAGTTGGGCCGGTAACCAAAATCATTCCTTGCGGTTGCTCAAGTGCATCGAGGTATAGTTTTTTCTGCTCGGGTTCATAGCCTAATACATCAATACCTAGCATGGCACTGGATGAATCAAGAATACGCATTACAATTTTTTCGCCCCACAAAGTTGGCATGGTACTAACACGAAAATCAATGCTTTTACGCTCAGTGATTTTAAGCTTAATACGGCCATCTTGTGGTTTACGCTTTTCTGCAATATCCAGTCGCGACATTACTTTTATTCGCGCCGATAGCTTACTGGCCAATGTATTTGGCGGGCTGGCTACTTCGTGCAAAATACCATCAATGCGAAAGCGAATACGGTATTTGTGTTCATAAGGTTCAAAGTGTAAATCTGAGGCGCCTTTTTTTATTGCATCCATTAAAATTTTATTAATGTAGACAATTATCGGGGCGTCGTCTTTGTCATCGTCTTTAGGAGTGTGTTCTTTGTGCTGCTCAGAATCGAGTTCAGCGAACTCTTTAAATTCGTCTTCACTTAAATTTAAACTGCCAGTGGCATCGAGTAATTGCTCAATTTTGTTATCGAGCTGGACGTAGTCAACCACAACTACTTCGCACGATAAACCCGTGCTAAATTCAAAGTTTTCAAAGGCACCATAATCGGTAGGATCTGAGGCGGCAATATACACTTTTCTGCCTTTTTGTACCAAAGGCAAAATATGGTGTTTGCGGATCAGTTTTTCTTTAACCAGCTCAGCTGATATTTGTGCAACATTAAAATCTTTTAAATCAAAAAAAGGCACTCTAAATAAATCAATGCATTGCTCAGCTAAATCTTTACTGTCTATTTTTCCACATTTAGAGATAAGCTCTGCAGTTGAGGCAAAATCTTGCTGCCGTGTTTTTACGGTATCAGTATCAACCCGGCCGAGGGTAATAAATTTTCTTAATAACGGTGAGTTAATATTCATTGCGCACCTGATTTAATCCTTCTTTAGTCAGCAATTTATCAGAAAAAAGAAAGGAATACATTAATCGTACCAATGCAGCAGACAATTTACTGATAAAAATATCAGTTTATTGCGCTGTGATTGGGTAAATTTATTTATATTGTAGACTTAGCTTGCTGTAAATAATAATTATGCAGTTTAAGTAAGTCTTGTTTTACATCGCTTAGGTCGCGGTTATTATTTAAAATATCATCCGCTTTTTGTTGTTTATGCTCTCGAGACATTTGTGCGTCAATAATTTGCTCTGCTTGTTCAATGCTTATATTGTCGCGCTGTGTAGTACGTGCTATTTGCACCTCTTTGGGGACATCTATTAGCAAAGTACGATGACAGTAGCCATCAAGCCCATTTTCAAATAATAGTGGGGCAACTAACACCACGTAGTCGCTTTGCGCGTTTTTTAAATCAATAATAAGCTGAGTGCGTATTAATGGGTGCAGCAGGGCATTGAGCCAAGTTTTTTGCTCAGGGTTACTAAAAATACGCGATCGTAGTTCGCCACGGTTTAATGCGCCATGTTCATCGAGTATGTCAGAGCCAAAATGCGCAATAATCGCTTTTAGGCCATCAGTGCCGGGTTCAACCACTTGGCGAGCTACAATATCTGCATCCACAATAGTAATACCTAGTTCTGCTAACATATCGCTAACTGCGGTTTTACCACAGCCAATCCCGCCAGTTAGTCCCAATACCCAGTTATTTTTATGATGTTGTGTATTGCTCATAGTTAGTAGCCAATAAAATTAAAATAGCTGTTTTGCAGTTGCGTTCCCCATAGCATAGTGATCCAGCCGGCTATAGCTAAGTAAGGGCCAAAAGGAATGGGGGTTGCTTTGTCTTTACCTTGAATACTCAGAAGGGCAATGCCAATTACTGCGCCAACCACGCTTGAGAGCAAAATAATGGTCAATAACGATTGCCAGCCCAGCAAGGCTCCAAATACGGCAAGTAATTTAAAGTCGCCATAGCCCATGCCTTCTTTACCGGTTATTAATTTAAACAACCAAAACACACTCCATAAGCTTAAATAGCCACATGCTGCGCCAATAATGGCATCGCTAGGGGCAATGGTATAACCCATAACTGAGGCGATTAGTGCTAACCATAAAAGCGGCAAAGTAAGCTGATCCGGCAGTAGCATGTGATCAATATCAATAAAAGTCAGTGCTACCAATGCCCAAGTCACTACAATGTACAATAAAGCCTGCTCAGTTGCGCCAAAGGTGTAAGCAACCACTAAACTTAAAATAGCCGTAATAGCCTCAACGCTTGGGTAACGAATTGAAATTGGGTTATCACAGGTTGCGCATTTACCTTTTAAAAATAACCAACTAATAATGGGGATATTTTGCCATGGCTTAATGGCTGCTTTGCACTTTGGGCAGCATGAATTGGGTTTAACTAAGTTAAACGTGTCAGTAGCGGCTGTATGGTGAGTATGGGAGCTGGTTAGTTCATCGGCTAATAATAAGCGGCATTCAGTTTGCCATTCTTTTTGCATCATTAGCGGCAAGCGGTATATCACCACATTTAAAAAGCTACCAATACATAAACTCACCAGTCCAATAGTGGTTAAGTAAAACCATAAATGGTTTTGCATCGTGGCGGTGATATCAATAAAAAGACTTTGCATTTATTTTACCTAAAACTAAATTCTGTGTTGATAATACAGTTGTTTTATATAAGTGCAAAGTTAGGGTTTAGGATGGTAGGTTCGAAGTTCGAAGTTCGAAGTTCGAGGTTCGAGCGACGAGTTGCGTGGAACCACTGCGCTTTAATTGTTCTGTAGGCGAGGCTTTATGCCGCGCACTTTAGTTGCGGGCAACGGGCAACGGGCAACGGGCTTCGGGTAACGGGCCTAGAAACTCGAAACTCGAAGCTCGAAGCTAAATAACTGAACCTAGTTGGAATATAGGTAAGTACATGGCGACAATTAAGCCACCGACTAATACACCGAGCACTGCCATTATTAACGGCTCAAGTAAGCTAGATAGGCCATCTACGGCGTCATCTACTTCTTGCTCATAAATTGTGGCAACTTTAGCCAGCATGCCATCAAGCGATCCTGACTCTTCACCAATGGCAACCATTTGTATTACCATATCTGGGAATATTTTTGAATTACGCATCGCCCAGTTCATTTGATTACCTGAACTTACCTCGGCTTTTATTTCTAAAATAGCATAACGATAAACCGCATTACCTGATGCTCCAGCTGCAGAATCAAGCGCATCTACCAGCGGTACACCCGCAGCAAAGGTGGTCGATAAAGTACGCGCATAGCGCGCGACCGCTGCTTTATTGAGTATCATGCCAATAACTGGGAGTTTAAGTATGGCGCGGTCAGTGGCATCACGCAGCTTTAAGCTTCTTAAATGTGCTTCTTTAAATATATAACCGAATGCCACAACGCCAATGAGGGCTATCCACCAATTTGCTTGCATAAATTCCGAGATACCTATCACAAATAAGGTAAAAGCAGGCAACTCGGCGCCAAAGCCAGCAAAAATATCCTGAAACTGTGGCACTACAAAAATAAGCAAAATAGAGGTAACAATCAGAGCCACTACCAATACCGCTATAGGATAAAACATGGCTTTTTTAATTTTTGATTTCAGCGCTTCTGATTTTTCTTTATAAAGCGCAACGCGGTCAAATATTTTATCCAAAGAGCCCGATTGCTCACCTGATGCCACTAAATCGCAATATAAATCATCAAAATAACGAGGGTATTTTCTAAGTGCGTTAGAAAGCGGTAACCCAGCTTTTACTTCATCGCCAATAGCGCTCATCAGCTTACTCACGCTTTTATTGGTGGAGCCTGACGCTATCATTTCAATGGATTGAATTAGCGGCACACCCGCCATAAGCATAGTGGCTATTTGCCTAGTTACTAAGGCAATATCTTTTGGAGTGATTTTTTGTATGCTTTGCAGGCCAAATAGTGGCTTAGCTTTTCGCTTTACTTTTGAAGGGGTAATGCCCTGTTTGCGTAACTGTGCCTTAACTAAAGCTATGCTTGAGCCAGATAATTCACCTTCAAGCTTTTTCCCTCGAGCACTAACACCCACCCATTGGAAGGTATCTAAGCCTCTATCTTCTTGCTTTTTTGCCACAAATATTACTTCCGACTGTTTATTAAAGCATAACTTACTGTGAAGAAAAAAGCGCTCAAAAGAGCGCTTAATTTTTTCTTCTGTGTTCTGCTGTTATCCACCAGTACCAGTACCAGTACCAGTACCAGTACCAGTACTAGCAGTACCATCACAACCTGTTGGTTTGTGCTCTGCATCCGCATCTGTTGAACAAGTCCAAGCTCCTTCTGTTGAACGAGATAGTGTTACCTTTTTGCCATTTACAGCAGGTCCACCATCAACAGTTCCAACGATTGAACCAGAACCATCGGCTGGTGTAGATGTGATTACTGTTCCAGAGCAAGCTTTGTTATTTATACCCATTTCTGCAGTTGTCATACTTGCAGACGCCGTACCTTCATTCATTTTAATTTCGAATGCAGTTTTACCCGGTGAAATTTCCGCTAAACATGCTGTAACCTGAGACTTAGCTGTATAATTTTGATAAGCAGGCAGTGCTACTGCTGCTAAAATACCGATGATTGCTACTACAATCATTAATTCAATTAGGGTGAAACCCTTTTGGTTTTGTTGTGTCATTGTTTGCATGTTTCCTCTCCTAAAGGATAATGTTGCGGTAAGCCAAACGGGTATAAGTTTTTTAAATTTAACTTATGTTGTTCACTTAACCTGTTACTACAAAAATAAAATCATTTTGCCAAATTTAGTGCTTTGTTTAAGCGATAAAAAATTTTTCCGCGAAGACACGCACTTTATGGCGGTTATTCGTTAATTTGTCCCTTACTTGAGCATAAACCTAACTATTAAAAGTTAGTTATAACCCGCGTAAGTTACAAGCTAATTATAAAAATAAACCCTATCGCTTATTTTTACTCTGTCCCTTATAAATGCTTTTTCACTCTTTTTAACTAATTAAATATTTAAAACTAGTCAATATGAACGAGTCTAACACTGTTTATTGCGCTTTTGTATGTAAAAACTTTATAAAAAACGCATTAATTTAATAACTTGTTACAAATAGTCCTTTTGGATTATTTAATGCCCTTTTTTAAAAGCTGTCAATCAATTAGCGCAAGAAACTATAAATAAATTTTACATTATTTACTCAAATCGCATCGATAAATCGATTGATTGTAAATTTTTTGTAAGCGCACCACTTGAGATAAAGTCGACCCCAGCTTGTGAGTAGGCTTTGAGCGTTTCTAAGGTCATATTGCCCGACACTTCAAGTTTAGCGCGCTTATTTGTAATGCTAACCGCTTGGCGTATTTGCTCAGGATTAAAATTATCTAACATTATAATGTCGGCGCCTGCGCTAATGGCTTGCTCTAGCTCATCAAACGATTCAACCTCAACCTCTATAGGTTTATCGGCATGATTTAGCTTAGCTTGAGCTACTGCGTTATTAATTCCTCCGCAGGCTGCTATGTGGTTTTCTTTAATTAAAAACGCATCAAACAATCCAATTCGGTGGTTTGCACCGCCGCCACACTTCACTGCATATTTTTGCAGCGCTCTAAGTCCTGGAATGGTTTTACGGGTATCGAGTAGTTGCGTGCTAGTGCCACTTAACTCTTTTACATAGTGCGCTGTAGTTGTGGCCGTCCCAGAAAGCGTTTGTACAAAGTTAAGTGCGGTGCGCTCGGCTGTTAAAATAGCGCGAGCAGAACCTGATGCGGTAAATAAAGTGCTATTGGCACTGACAAAGTCGCCATCGTTCACGCATATATTTACAACCACGCTTGGGTCGACTTGTTTGAACACTTCAATGATTAGGTCTTTGCCACAAAAGATGCAGTCTTCACGGGTGATCACTTTCGCATGGGCTTGCTCTGCTTGAGGAATAAGCTGTGCGGTAATATCGCCTTGTTCGGCGCTTTGATAATTTAGATCTTCATTAAGTGCTAAGGTAACAAGTTGACTAATTAGGGTATGCGAAATAGACATGAAAAAGCTCATAATAGATAATAAATTAACTAAATTTTACTCTGTTTAATTACTAAATAGAAGCTGCTAACAACTAAACTAATCAGCCAGCGCTTAATTTACACGTTGATCATATTTTATCGTTTAGTATTACGCTATCTTTATAGGGTTAAATCTATTAGCATCTTGATATACATCAATTTTGGTTAGTTATGAAAATAGATTCTTTAGGCGTTATAAATAATATTAACCAGCGGGCGTGTAGCCATTTTGACGAGCGACCTGCTCAGTGCGATATTTCGCTGTTGGTTATTCATAATATTTCATTGCCCGCAGGGCAGTTTAACACTCCGCACGTTGATGATTTATTTATGGGGTGTATTGATTGTAATGCGCACCCTAGCTTTAGTGACCTAGAAGGGCTTAAGGTATCAGCGCATTGTTTTATTAAGCGCTGCGGCGAAGTTATACAGTATGTGCCTTTTGAAAAACGTGCATGGCATGCGGGGCGCTCCTGCTTTGCTGGGCAACAAAATTGTAATGATTTTAGTATAGGTATAGAGCTTGAAGGCACAGATACAACTAACTATACCGATGCGCAATATCAAAGTTTAGCTGCATTGGCGCAGGCTATTATGCAGCGCTATCCAAAAATAACAGCCAGTAATATAGTTGGGCATTGCGATATAGCCCCTGGGCGAAAAACCGACCCTGGAGCGAGTTTTAACTGGCGTAAGTTTTTTAACCTAATTAAATAACTAGGGTCTGTTGACCTTTCAAGGTTAAATTTGCAGCAGTCTGTTTGGTATTTAGGCAAGGCAGCGCCTATGTGGTGTGGTTATTCCCCATAAATAGGCGATAACGTAGCATCAATGCCAAACAGGCGCTGCCCTTCGGGTTCTGCCTAGGGACGATTTACTCTTTGTTGCTCGGTTTTGACTTAGCCCACTAGGTTACAAACCTCGCGCCGCGATTAAATCGCCCCTAGTTTGAACAAATTATAATCCGCAAGGGTCAACAGACCCTAAATTAAGCGAGTAACAACATGATTTTGGTTTCAATAATAATTGCACTGATACTTGAGCGTTTAGGTGCTCGCTCTGCGCATTGGCAAATGAGTTATTACGCTAATGGCTACTTAACTCGCTCTGTTAACTTATTGACCAATAAAGGTTTATTTGGCACAGCAACAGGTTTTTTAATTTGGCTATTACTGCCTGTGATTGCTGTTGGGTGTGTGTATTTTTTATCAGACTTTGCACTTTGGCAGCTTGTTTTTAATGTGGCGGTGTTACTCGTTTGTTTTGGTTGTGCTAAGCAACGCGCTTTGTATAAGTCGTATTTAAATGCACTGACCCGAGGGGATCAAACCGCTGCGTCTTTGTATGCTTTGCAATTAGGGCAAAAACGCACCCAAGAGCAACAAGGCGGCGAAACCTTAGGGCAAACGCTGGCTTGGGTTAACTTTCGATTTTATTGTGCGGTTATATTTTGGTTTGTGGTATTGGGCGTTGCTGGTGCTGTTTTTTATGCATTAGTACGTACCTTTGCCGACTTAGTCAGTGACAACCGTGATGAAGTCATTGCTAAGCATTTTAAACTCCTCCACCGTTTATTGTTTTGGCTTGATTGGCTCCCTGCGCGTATTACCAGTTTTGGCTATTTAGTGATTGGTAACTTTAATAAAGGGACTAGCTGTTGGTTACATTACGTGTTTGACTTTTCAAGTCCTAATCGCAAGGTGGTTACTTATACGGCGCTAGCGGCTGAAAAAGTTGAAGAGCGCTACTATGGTTGCACCTTTGAAGCCACCTGTATGATCAAACTGGTTAAGCGAAATGTACTTTTTTACTTAGTGTTAATTGCCTTGATGACTTTATTTGGTGGTTTAAGTTAAAGAGCAGGGATTAGGCTTTAGATTCTAGGCACTAGGGTTTACTTTTGCTTCTCATTTACTCTCATTGTCTTCTCTTTGTGTAATAGTTTTTAAGTAATTTATTTACCACAGAGAATGCAGAGTACACAGAGTAAGTGACAATGAATGGTTTTTCCCTCTGTGGAACGCGAAGCGTCTCTGTGCCCTCTGCGGTTCAAAAAATAAATATATTTGGTGCCTGGTTTTAGGTTCTAGGCAGAGATTAAACTAAGCATAGTGTTGGGTTAATCGTAGGCGGGGCTTTATGCTGCGCACTTTACGCTTTTTCTTGCGGGCTAAGAGCTGCGGGCTTAAACCTTTAA
>NZ_AUTH01000068.1:0-662 GCF_000497975.1 Pseudoalteromonas sp. TB41
TTGTAATATGCACCATTCAAAGAATGGTGGGTCGTACTGGACTTGAACCAGTGACCCTCGCCTTGTAAGGGCGATGCTCTCCCAACTGAGCTAACGACCCATATTACAACTTTAAAACATGACTATTAACATAATAATAGATTTTATATGTGGTGGGTGATACTGGACTTGAACCAGTGACCCTCGCCTTGTAAGGGCGATGCTCTCCCAACTGAGCTAATCACCCACATATAAATTAAAACGCTACTATTAAAATAAATAGTACTGGACTTTAACCAGTGAACTTCGCCGTTACTTGTAAATAGCGGTAATGCTCTCTTTTTCTAACTGAGCTAATCACCCATTTAGATATCTTGTAATATGCACCATTCAAAGAATGGTGGGTCGTACTGGACTTGAACCAGTGACCCTCGCCTTGTAAGGGCGATGCTCTCCCAACTGAGCTAACGACCCATATTACAACTTTAAAACATGACTATTAACATAATAATAGATTTTATATGTGGTGGGTGATACTGGACTTGAACCAGTGACCCTCGCCTTGTAAGGGCGATGCTCTCCCAACTGAGCTAATCACCCACATATAAATTAAAACGCTACTATTAAAATAAATAGTACTGGACTTTAACCAGTGAACTTCGCCGTTACTTGTAAATAGCGGT
>NZ_AUTH01000069.1:0-65509 GCF_000497975.1 Pseudoalteromonas sp. TB41
TTTGTTTAAATTACGTTACGCTGGCCTTAGGGCTTTAAAACTGCTGTAAATTGACAGTAATTACGGTTTTTGATAACGTATGGCAAAATTTGGTATGACCAATTTACCTTTTGGTCAGGTCATTCAGTTAAAAGCCTTCTTTAATGGGCTGCTAGCACTTATACAACGCGGACGTTGATTGATGTCTTTAAAAATTAAAGCGGCAAAATTATCTGATGTTATTTTACAACAACTTGAGAACATGATTCTTGAGGGGTCGTTAGCACCAGGAGAAAAGTTACCACCGGAGCGTGAACTCGCTAAGCAATTTGAAGTGTCGCGTCCGTCGTTGCGTGAAGCCATTCAAAAGCTTGAGGCAAAAGGGCTCGTAACCCGTCGTCAAGGTGGTGGAACGTATGTAAAAAATCAATTGGAGGAGGGGCTGACTGATCCGTTGTTTGATTTGATCAGTAAACACCCCGAATCGCAATTTGATTTATTAGAATTTCGTCATGCGCTAGAGGGAATTGCGGCTTATTACGCAGCACTTCGCGGAACAAGTAACGATTTTGCAAAAGTAAAACAGAGCTTTGATCAGATTGCATTAGCTAAAGATGAATTAAAGCAAAAAGCCAAAGCGATTAATGACTTTCATTTTTGCATCGCTGAGGCGTCTCATAACGTAGTGTTACTGCATTTAGTAAGAGGGATGCAAAGCTTACTTGAGCAGAATGTTTTACAAAATTTAACGGTGTTACTTAAAAAGTCAGATATAAGCAGCCAATTAGCCGAGCATAGACGCTTATTGATGGATGCAGTGATTGACGGTAATCCTGAACAAGCTCGCTTAGCGAGTAATGCGCATTTAGCCTATATTGAAGAAGCATTGCTTGAAGCGGGTAAAGAGCACTCGCGAATTGAACGTAGTTTGAGACGCACCAAACAAAATTAAGCAAGTACATTCACTGTTAACTTGATTCAACAGTGAAGTATTCAATACATAAAATTAGTATTTTAAACATAAGGAAACCTCCATATGTCTGAAGTCAATAAAATTGACGTAGACGCGCTAGAAACACAAGAGTGGTTACAAGCTCTTGAATCAGTTGTGCGCGAAGAAGGTGTTGAACGAGCTCAGTTTTTACTTGAGCAAGTGTTAGAGCAAGCCCGCTTAGACGGTGTTGATATGCCAACTGGCATTAACACAAACTACGTTAATACGATCCCGGTTGATCAAGAACCTGCCTACCCTGGTGATGTAAATCTTGAGCGCCGTATTCGTTCAATTATTCGTTGGAACGCGATTATGATTGTATTGCGTGCATCGAAAAAAGATCTCGACTTAGGCGGCCATATGGCGTCTTACCAATCGTCTGCTGCATTTTATGAAGTATGTTTTAACCATTTCTTTAAAGCGCCAAATGATGTTGATGGTGGTGATTTAGTTTATTACCAAGGTCATATTTCTCCGGGTATTTATGCGCGTGCATTTGTTGAAGGGCGTTTAAGTGCCGAACAGCTTGATAATTTCCGTCAGGAAGTAGATGGTAAAGGCTTACCTTCTTACCCTCACCCTAAATTAATGCCGGAGTTTTGGCAGTTCCCAACGGTATCTATGGGCTTAGGTCCAATTTCTTCAATTTACCAAGCACGTTTCTTAAAATACTTAGATGGCCGTGGCTTAAAAGACACTAAAAACCAACGTGTATACGCGTTTTTAGGTGACGGTGAAATGGATGAGCCAGAATCACGTGGTGCTATCTCTTTCGCTGCACGTGAAAAGCTGGACAACTTATGTTACTTAGTTAACTGTAATTTACAGCGCCTAGACGGCCCAGTAATGGGTAACGGTAAAATCATTCAAGAGCTAGAAGGGCTATTTAAAGGCGCTGGCTGGAATGTTATTAAACTTGTTTGGGGCAGCGGTTGGGATATTCTCCTTGCTAAAGACACCACAGGTAAATTACTACAGTTAATGAACGAAACTGTTGATGGTGATTACCAAACATATAAAGCGAAAGATGGCGCGTACGTACGTGAACATTTCTTTGGTCGCTACCCAGAAACAGCAGCACTTGTTGCTGATATGACCGATGAAGAAATTTTCGCCCTTAAGCGCGGTGGTCATGAGCCTTCAAAACTGTTTGCTGCATTTAAAAAAGCAGAAGAAACGAAAGGTCGTCCAACAGTGATCCTAGCTAAAACTGTAAAAGGTTACGGCATGGGTGAAGCAGCTGAAGGTAAAAACATTGCGCACCAAGTTAAGAAAATGGATATGTCGCATGTGGCTCACTTACGCTCTCGTTTAGGCTTAGATGATTTAGTATCTGAAGAGCAATTAAAAGAGCTACCATACTTAGAGCTTGAAAAAGATTCACCTGAGTACAAGTATCTACATGCTCGTCGTGATGCATTACAAGGTTACACGCCAACGCGTATCGCTAAGTTTTCTGAAAAGTTACAGTTGCCAGAAGTTGACGCATTCAAGCCGTTACTTGAAGAGCAAAAGCGTGATATTTCAACCACTATGGGCTTTGTACGTGCTCTTAATATTTTATTAAAAGATAAAGGTATTGGTAAAAATATTGTGCCAATTATTGCCGATGAAGCACGTACTTTTGGTATGGAAGGTTTATTCCGTCAAATCGGTATTTACAACCCACATGGCCAAAATTACACCCCTCAAGACCGTGATATTGTTTCTTACTACAAAGAAGCAACCTCAGGGCAGGTATTACAAGAAGGGATTAACGAGCTAGGTGCAATGTCGTCATGGGTTGCTGCTGCAACATCATACAGCACCAACGACTTACCGATGATCCCATTCTACATTTACTACTCTATGTTTGGTTTCCAACGTGTTGGTGACATGGCATGGATGGCAGGGGATCAACAAGCACGTGGTTTCTTATTAGGTGCTACAGCGGGTCGTACAACGCTAAATGGTGAAGGCTTACAGCACGAAGATGGCCACAGCCACATTCTTGCAAACACGGTACCTAACTGTATTTCTTACGATCCTACTTATGCATTTGAAGTAGCGGTTATTGTGCAAGACGGTATTCGTCGTATGTACGGTGAAGAGCAAGAAAACATTTACTACTACCTAACGCTAATGAACGAAAACTACCATCAGCCAGCAATGCCAGAAGGCGCTGAAGAAGGTATTCGTAAAGGTATCTACAAGCTAGAAAGCTACGAAGGTAAAAAAGCCAACGTACAGCTATTAAGCTCAGGTACTATCATGACTGAAGTGCGTAAAGCGGCGGCAATTTTAAGCGAAGACTATGGTATTGCATCTGATGTTTACTCTGTAACTTCATTTAATGAACTTACGCGTGATGGACAAGATGTTGAGCGTTTCAACATGCTTAATCCAGAAAGCGAGCAAAAAACAGCTTACATTACAAGCGTATTAAACGATTCAGTCACTGTTGCTGCAACGGATTACATGAAAAACTACGCAGAGCAAGCACGTTCATTTATCCCAAGCAGTAACTACAAAGTATTGGGTACAGATGGTTACGGTCGTTCAGACAGCCGTGAAAACCTACGTCGTCACTTTGAAGTTAACGCAAGCTACGTGGTAGTTGCGACATTATCTGAACTTGCTAAACGTGGTGAAGTTGAAAAGTCAGTGGTTGTTGAAGCAATTAAAAAATTCAACATCGACACTAACAAACTAAATCCACTGTACGCATAAGAGGTTTGCAATGAGTATTGAAATTAAAGTACCTGATATCGGTGGCGATGAAGTAGAAGTAACCGAAATACTAGTGAGCGTTGGCGATAAAGTTGAAGTTGACCAATCACTATTAAGTGTTGAAGGTGATAAAGCTGCGATGGAAGTACCTGCTGAACAAGCCGGTACGGTAAAAGAAATTAAAGTAAATGTGGGTGACACTGTTACCACAGGCACTTTAGTGTTCATCTTTGAAGGTGAAGCGCAAGACTCTGCTGCTGACTCTAAAGAAGCTGAAAAAACCGAGGAAGCTGCACCTGCTGCGTCATCGGCTTCATCAATCAAAGAAGTCACTGTGCCTGATATTGGTGATGACGAAGTTGAAGTAACTGAAATTATGGTTGCAGTTGGTGATAGCGTAGAAGAAGAGCAATCTGTCTTAAACGTTGAAGGCGACAAAGCGGCAATGGAAGTACCAGCACCCTTTGCCGGTACAGTAAAAGAAATTAAAGTAAATACTGGTGACAAAGTGAAAACGGGTTCATTAGTATTTGTTTTTGAAGTGTCAGGTGGTGATAACCAAAGTGCCCCTGCAGCGGATTCAAAAGCACAAGAGAAGCCTGCTGAACAAGCATCGGCATCAAGCACTAAAGAAGTTAGCGTGCCTGATATTGGTGATGACGAAGTTGAAGTAACAGAAGTTATGGTTGCGGTTGGCGATAGCGTAGAAGAAGAGCAATCTATCTTAAACGTTGAGGGCGATAAAGCTGCTATGGAAGTACCGGCGCCGTTTGCTGGTACTGTAAAAGAGATTAAAGTAGCGACTGGCGATAAAGTTAAAACTGGCTCATTGATTTTTGTATTTGAAGTGGCGGGTAGTGCACCAGCTGCAGCACCTGCAGAAAAATCAGCACCAGCGCCTAAAGCAGAATCTAAGCCGGCAGCTCAGACTGAGTCAAAACCAGCAGCATCATCTGCTAAAGCAAGCTCTGAAAGCTTTGAAAACAATAGCGCTTATGCACATGCATCCCCAGTGGTTCGCCGTTTAGCACGTGAGTTTGGTATTAACCTTGCCAACGTTAAAGGCACGGGCCGTAAAAACCGTGTTGTTAAAGAAGACGTGCAAAACTATGTTAAGCAACTGGTTAAGCAAGTTGAGTCTGGTCAAGTACCAGCAGCTAAAGGCAATGCGGGGGGCGGTGAGCTTGGTTTAATTCCATGGCCAAAAGTTGATTTTGCTAAGTTTGGTGAAATAGAAGAGAAAAAACTCTCTCGTATTCAAAAGCTGTCAGGTAAAAACTTACACCGTAACTGGGTGCAAATCCCCCATGTTACCCAGTTTGATGAAGCGGATATCACGAGCCTTGAGCAGTTCCGTAAAGAGCAAAACGCGCTTAACGAGAAGAAAAAGCTGGGTGTTAAAATTACGCCACTCGTGTTTGTAATGAAAGCAGCAGCTAAAGCGCTTGCTGAGTTCCCGACATTTAACTCATCGCTTTCAGAGGATGGCGAAAGCTTAATTCTTAAAAAGTACATTAATATTGGTGTAGCGGTTGATACGCCTAATGGCTTAGTTGTACCAGTATTTAAAGATGTTGATAAAAAAGGCATTATTGAACTCTCTCGTGAACTAATGGAAGTATCTGTTAAAGCACGTGATGGCAAGTTAAGTTCATCAGATATGCAAGGTGGTTGTTTTACTATTTCAAGCCTAGGTGGCATTGGTGGTACGGCATTTACGCCGATTGTGAATGCGCCTGAGGTGGCAATTTTAGGTGTGTCAAAATCTGAAATGAAGCCTAAGTGGAATGGTAAAGAGTTTGAGCCTAAGCTAATGGTTCCACTTTCAATGTCTTACGACCATAGAGTGATTGACGGTGCACTTGCTGCACGCTTTACTGTTACTCTTGCAAGTTACATGAGTGATATACGCCAGTTAGTGATGTGATCACTACAGAGTGAGTAAAATCAAATCCCAGCCAGTTGTTTTTAGCTGGGATTTTTATCATTTGCAATGATACAATATTTGCACAAATGCCCTTTTCTGCCTTGCAGAAACATGGCAGTTAAATTTTGGGGCTGTGTCCCGTTCAAACAATAAAGGTAATAGCATGAGCAACGAATTAAAAACTCAAGTTGTTGTACTAGGCGGTGGTCCTGGTGGTTACTCTGCGGCTTTTCGCGCTGCTGACTTGGGCTTAGAAGTTACATTAGTAGAATCTCGCGAGACATTAGGCGGTGTATGTCTTAATGTTGGTTGTATTCCTTCTAAAGCACTTTTACACGTAGCTAAAGTGATTGATGATGCTGCAGAAATGTCATCTCACGGCGTTACTTTTGGCGCACCAAAAATTGACTTAGATGAAGTTCGTTCTTGGAAAGAGTCTGTTGTTGGCCAGCTTACAGGTGGCTTAGACGGCATGGCTAAAATGCGTAAAGTAAAAGTTGTATCTGGTTACGGTAAATTTACTGGTAGCAACACTTTAGATGTTGAAGGCGCTGACGGTAAAACAACCATTACCTTTGATAACGCAATTATTGCTGCGGGTTCTAAACCTGTAAATTTACCTTTCATCCCAGAAGATGATCGCGTTATTGATTCAACGGGCGCGCTAGAGCTTAAAGATGTTCCTGAAAAGCTACTTGTTTTAGGTGGTGGCATTATCGGTCTTGAAATGGGTACGGTTTACCGTGCACTAGGTTCTGCAATTGATGTTGTAGAATTTGCAGACCAACTTGTTCCTGCTGCTGATAAAGACGTCATTAAAATTTACCAAAAGCATGTTAAAGACAAGTTTAACGTGATGCTTTCAACTAAAGTAACTGGCGTTGAAGCAAAAGACGACGGTTTATATGTTACGTTTGAAGGCAAAAATGCACCGGCAGAGCCAGTACGTTATGACAAAGTACTTGTTGCTGTAGGTCGTACACCAAATGGTAAGATGTTAGACGCTGATAAAGCGGGTGTGAATGTTGATGAGCGTGGTTTTATTAACGTTGATAAGCAATTACGTACTAACGTAGAACATATTTTTGCAATTGGTGACTTAGTGGGTCAGCCTATGCTTGCGCATAAAGCAGTTCATGAAGGTCATGTTGCTGCTGAAGTTATCTCTGGTCAAAAACATTACTTTGATCCTAAGTGTATTCCTTCAATTGCTTACACTGACCCTGAAATTGCATGGGCGGGTGTAACTGAAAAAGAAGCCAAAGAGCAAGGTTTAAGCATTGAAACAGCAGTATTCCCTTGGGCTGCATCGGGTCGTGCAATTGCCTCTTCACGTACTGAAGGTTCTACTAAGCTTATTTTTGATAAAGAGAGCGGCCGTATTATCGGTGGTGCTATGATTGGTATTAACGCAGGCGAAATGCTGGGCGAAATCGGTCTAGGTATTGAAATGGGTGCAGATGGTGAAGACCTAGCGTTGACTATCCACGCTCACCCAACATTGAACGAATCAATTGGCCTTGCAGCTGAAATTTTTGAAGGTTCAATCACTGATTTACCAAACAAAAAAGCAGTTAAAAAGAAGAAGTAATTTAACTTTTTAATTTAGTTTTTAAAAACCCAGCTTTTGCTGGGTTTTTTTTTATAGTCGCCAATTCAAAAATAGATAAAGCAAAACTAGCTTTTATTGGTATCGTTTTTTATTTTGAGCTGATAGCTGATAGCTGATAGCTGATAGCTGATAGCTGATAGCTGATAGCTGATAGCTGATAGCTGATAGCTGATATCTATTCCCTTTTATTTTAGCTACAATGCGCAGCCATCAATTTATAGGTAATAAACCACAGTGATTCAAGGTTTCAAAAATTCAGTTTTAGCGTTACGTGCCCAGCAAATAAGTGAATCTCGACGCGAGTTTAATGCCCGGGGCGGTAAGATGGACCGCTGTGAGCAATGCTTAATTGCAAAGCATTACTGTATTTGTGAGGGCGCTGAGTACGCAAGTTGCGACGCTGCGGTTTGTTTACTGATGTATCATAATGAAAGTTTTAAACCGTCTAATACAGGGCGTTTAATTGCTGAAATAGTCCCTGATAATTATGCGTTTCGCTGGGATAGAACCTCCCCAGATCCTGCTTTATTAGCATTATTGAATAATGATAAATATCAGCCTTTTGTGATTTTTCCTGCAGAAGATGTTGAAACAGATAGAGTAGTAACGCAAGTAGAGCCTGTTGCAGGTAAAACGCCTTTATTTATATTCTTAGATGGTACATGGCGTGAAGCTAAAAAAATGATCCGCAAAAGTCCTTATCTAGATAATTTGCCCGTGCTTTCTATTACTGCACAAAAGCTCTCAGATTACCGATTACGTGTAGCACCCCATGCTCACCAGTTAGGTACGGCAGAAGTGGCTATTATGGTATTGGCATTAGCGAATGAGGTTGATGCGAGTACTAAATTAGAACAGCATTTTATCAAATTTCGCGACGCCTATTTACTCGGTAAGCGCAACAAAGGCAGGCCGGAATAAACTGCAAGATGTTGATACGAAAAAGCTGAATTTAACACTTGAGTATAGCTTAAACATATATAATTTTGGCTGACCGCTGACCGCTGACCGCTGACCGCTGACCGCTGACCGCTGACCGCTGACCGCTGACCGCTGACCGCTGACCGCTGATTTTCAGGCAAAAGAAAAGCGCGAACCATCTCTAGTCGCGCTTGCGGAATCTTCTAACTTTGTTGCATCCTGCAATTGAACCTAATCAACTCCAATTTTTACGATCCGTGTTATTACAATATTACTTTCTAGTTCTATGTAATATAGGCTATCCGGGCCTGTCTCCATAAATCCCTAAAACATCCTGTAAGGTAAAATCTATTACCAATCCTTATTGCACATCCGAGTGCATTCCTTTTGCTACCATTCCGTTGTGTTGCCCTAAGGCCTGTCCGTTTTATTCCCTATCCTTTAGCAACAACTTTTCCGTGTTGTTATCCATTACGCATCATCCTGATGCTATCCCTTATGCAACATTCCATTGCGATACTCATCCTGAGCCTGTCCTTAAATTCCTGTTATCCTAAAAACCAAACCTTGGTATTCGAGTAGTTAGTCCGTTTCCATTTACTCGGTAAGCGTCGTTGCTTATTTATGGGTTAATTATAGAGAGTGATTTGCAGTAAATGTAGGATAAAACCGCTTATGGTTTATGTTCTTACAAATGAAATATTTTTAAATTATATAAAATACAATAACTTGCTATGTTTTTGTGGTGTTATACAGAGTGTTTTTACTCATTAGCTGTCATAAGCGTAAGAGATGTCTTACAAGGGTTTTCTTTTTTTGGCGTATTTACCACGAAGTGATTATATAAAGTGTGCACTTTTTAGTTCATCGCGGTAAAATTAATGATAATAATTATTAGTTAGGTAAGACAATATGAAAAAAACACTCGCGCTTGTTGTTGGGTTAATTGCCTCAGCACCGGCTGTTGCAACCGATGTTGTGAATATTTACTCATTTCGACAACCTTTTTTAATTAAACCTATTTTAGACGATTTTACACAGCAAACGGGCATTAAAACCAATGTGGTGTTTGCTAAAAAAGGCTTAATAGAACGTGTTAAGCGTGAAGGTAAACACAGCAAAGCCGATTTAGTTTTAACCTCAAACTTTAGTGCTTTAATTCAATTAGAAGAGCTAAATCTTACGCAAACTATAGAAAGCGAGCTGGTTAATAATAATGTCCCGGCGGCATTTCGTGATGGCGATGGTCAGTGGGTAGCGCTCACTAAGCGCGTGCGTAATGTTTACTCTTCAAAAGAGCGTTTAGGCGCATTGCCTAACCTTACCTACGAAGCGCTTGCTGAGCCGCAATACAAAGGACAAATTTGTACTCGCTCTGGCAAACACCCATATAACTTAGGCCTTGTAGCTTCTATGATCGCTCATCATGGTGAAGCACAGACGAAAACATGGCTTGAGGGTGTAAAAGCTAATTTAGCGCGTAAACCTCAAGGTAACGATCGAGCGCAAGTTAAAGCGGTTAAAGAAGGTTTATGTAATTTAGCCTTAGGTAATAGTTATTACTTGGGCAAAATGCTGCAAGATGAAGCACAAAAACCATGGGCTGAAGCCGTTCATATTAACTTTCCAAATCAAACTGACCGAGGATCACATATAAATGTATCGGGTGCGGTTATTACTAAGTATGCTAAAAACCCTGAAAATGCCTTGAAACTCATAGAGTATATGACAGACAATAAGGCGCAAAATATGTATGCCTCGCTCAATATGGAGTATCCGGTTAAGCCAGGTGTGAAACTTTCTAGTTTGGTTGCATCATGGGGAAGCTTTAAGGAAGACAGCTTACCGCTTGATGAAATTAGCAAATATCGTCCGTTAGCCCTTAAGCTAATTGATGAGGTGAAGTTCGATCTTTAATGACTTATAAATTTCAGCTGTCGAAATGGCAGCTTATTGCGTGGTCGACGGGGTTATTGCTGTCGACCCCGTTGTTTTTCCTACTATTAGAATCTTTACAAGGCGACTCAGAGGTATTTACCCACCTGTGGAATACCGTACTGTGGGACTATATAAGCAATACCGTATTACTGGTTTTAGGTGTAGGGTTACTTAGCTGCTTTATTGCGTTACCACTGGGTTGGCTCACTGCTTATTGCCGTTTTCCTGGTAAAAAACAATTTGAATGGGCACTGATGCTGCCTCTTGCCATGCCTACTTATATTATTGCTTATGTGTACACCGATTTACTCGACTATGCGGGGCCGGTACAAATAACTCTAAGAGAGTGGTTTGGTTGGCTGTCGCCAAGTGACTACTGGTTTTTTGATATACGCACCTTACCAGGGGCAATTGTTATGATTGCGCTGGTACTCTACCCGTATTTATATTTAATTTTTAAAACTGCACTGCGAGAACAATCTTTTAAGTTAGTCCAAGCCAGTCAGTTAATGGGGCTAAATGCATGGAAAAGCTTTTTTAAAGTCAGCCTTGTATTATCCCGTGGTGCCATTGTAGCGGCACTTGCTTTGATCAGCATGGAAACTATGGCTGATTTTGCTACCGTTAGCTACTTTGCAGTCAGTACATTAACCACCGCAGTATACGATACTTGGTTTGGTTATTACTCATTAACTGCAGCAGCAAAAATTTCAGGGGTGATGTTGTTACTGCTATTCTTAGCATTGATCACCGAGCGTTTTAGCCGTCGTAACCAAGCGGTGTTTGAGCGTCAATCGAGTGTGAACAGCGAGGCGCTTTATATCCTCAAAGGTAAGTCTGCATGGTTAGCAACGGGGTTTTGTAGCTTTATTTTAATTATTTCGTTTATTATTCCGATGGTTGTATTGCTCAAATATGCAGTTATGTATTTTGATCAAGCGTGGAATAGTGAGTTTTTTAGCTATGCATGGCAAAGTTTAAAAGTGGCGGCTGTAGTCAGTGTGGTGACTATTATACTGAGTGTTTTAGTGGTGTTTTATCAGCGCATTGCTAAACAAACAAATCCATTAATACCCGGGCGTTTGGCCAGTACGGGCTATGCGTTACCCGGCACAGTATTAGCGATAGCGGTATTGTTGCCACTCACCCTATTAGAAAATACTATCAACCGCACTTTAGCTCCTTATCATTTAGATATTGGTTTATTACTTACTGGCAGCTTACTCACTATTATTTTTGCTTATATAGTGCGGTTTTACGCCGTTGCACACGGAGCTATTGAGTCGAGCTTTTCACGTATTAGTCCCTCCCTTGATATGGCAAGCCAGTCAATGGGAAAAAGCCAAGGGCGCACATTACGCTTAGTGCACTTACCTTTATTACGCCGAGGCTTATTAACCGCAGGTTTATTGGTCTTTATCGAGTGTATGAAAGAGCTACCCGCAGCTTTGTTGTTAAGGCCTTTTGATTTTGAAAGCTTAGCAACTCATGTGTTTCAGTATGTAAGCGATGAACAATTAGAGCTGGCCTCTATATCGGCTTTGTTTATTGTGGTGGTGGGGTTTATTCCGTTATATTTTATTAACCGTTCAATGGAGCAACGTAGCTAAATGAGTAGTTTGATTTTACAAGGCGTGAGCTATGCATATAACGGGACTAAGGTGATAGATAATTTAGATTTAACCTTAGGTAAAGACGAAATAGTGTGTTTACTCGGAGCCAGTGGCTGCGGTAAAACCACCACACTAAAAGCCATTGCAGGATTAATTGAAGCCAAACAAGGGCAGGTATTTATTGATGGTAAGCTAGTTAGTGATGCTAATACGTTTGTTTCACCTGAGCATCGTAATATTGGCATGATGTTTCAAGACTATGCGTTATTTCCGCATTTAACGGTGGCTAATAATATTGCGTTTGGGCTAAGCGGTATGAGCAAAGCAGATAAACACGCACGCGTAAGTGAAATGCTAAAGTTGGTACACTTGGTAGGCTGCGCCGATAGATTCCCTCATCAACTCTCTGGTGGGCAACAGCAGCGAGTAGCGATTGCACGCGCATTAGCTTATAAACCTAGCTTACTGTTACTTGACGAGCCATTTTCTAATATTGATACCCAAGTACGATTTGAGTTAATTGCCGACATTAGGCGCATTATTAAGGCGCAGCAAGTATCGGCTGTGTTTGTTACTCACTCAAAAGAAGAGGCGTTTGCTTTTTCAGATACGCTTGCGGTTATGCACCAAGGTAAAATTGCGCAGCAAGGTACGCCAGAACAGCTTTTTGCTAAACCACGTTCAAAGGAGGTTGCAGAGTTTCTGGGTCAGGGCATATACTTAAGCGCAACCGTATTAACCGCCACTGAATATCAAACGCAGTTTGGGGTGGTTGAATCAATACAGCCACAGCAGCATGGCGTGGCGGATAAGGGCGTTATTTATGTGCGTCCGCATCAACTTGAACTTGCTAGTAATAACGATACGCAACAGCAATCTGAGCGGGTTAGTATATTAAGTAGTCGCTTTATTGGCTCCGCTTATGTATACACTGTGGTTATTGATGAGCAAGAAATAGAAGTTGCAGCCCAGTATGGCCAGTCATTTGAAATAAATGAACAGGTTATAATAAAAATAAAACCGCACACGGTGAATTTTTTTGAATCGTAATTAATCGCTGTGTTTTGCTCTAAAAAGTAAGGAATGACAATGGCGCAAGCGCAATCAGGGATTTGTGCTGAAGCAAACTTACACGGTTTGCACTTATTTTTTAATGTACTTGATGGTCACGACGAATCACTTCGCGCTAAGCTTAAAAAAGTGAGCGATATTGAAGATGAGTTTAGTGATCAGTTCTCTGAATCTATGCTTTCTTGTATGGTCGCCATTGGCGCGCAATATTGGCCACACATTCTGCCTGATTATATGCCAAGTGAGCTGCAAAGCTTTCCTAATATCACCCATAGCGATTTTGTGATGAGTGCAAGGCCATGCGATTTATTTGTACAAATCCGCTCAGACAGAGAAGATGTAAACCACCTGTTTGCATTGCAAATATTAAAACTTTTCAACCCTGATGTTGAGCTGGTGGAGCAAATTCGAAATTTTCGTTTTTTAGATGGCCGTGATTTTAATGGTTTTATTTATGCGGGCGATACTCCGCATGGTCGTCAAAAACGGGTAACGGCCCTCGTTAATAAGCCTGATAGCTTTGAAGATCAAGGCAGCTATATTCATGTTCAGCGCTATAAGCATGACTTAACGTTATGGCAGCACTTGTCGTTGCAAGAACAAGAACAAATAATGGGGCGTACTCGTCTCGACAATACCCTAATAAGCCCCGCACTTGAAAGCAGCCATGCAACCCGAAGTGAATTAAAAGATGAACAGGGGCAAGCATTATTACTAAATCAAAGTATGCCTTATGGCGACGTGTATGAGCAGGGGATGTTAATGATTACGTGCTCGGCTAAAGGGGATGCGTTCGAGAAAGTACTCAATAGCCGATTAGGGCAGGGGGAGTATTACGACCATTGGCTTGATTTTACTCAAGCAGATATGGGCTCTGCGTTTTTTGCACCCTCAGTGCGATTTCTAAAGCAGCTATAAAACAAGCCAGTAACGGCTACGTATCAGTATAGCCGTAACAGTGATAACCAAACGAGTTTAAACCGTATCAAACAAAATACGCACACGCTCTAATGTGAGGTCTATTTCTGATACTTTCGCTGGCGCAATAAAAATAGTGTCATCGCCGGCAATTGTTCCTAATACGCCATCTGCTTTACCTAATGAGTCAAGTAAACGGGCAATTAGCTGAGCAGCCCCAGGACTGGTGCGAATAATAATCATCATTTCGTTATGCATAATATCAATAACTAACTGGCGTAACGGGCTTTTAGCGGTTGGTACACCCATTTCGGCAGGTAAACAGTACACCATTTCTTGTTTTGCATTGCGGGTACGTACCGCGCCAAACTTACTTAACATCCGCGACACTTTACTTTGGCTAATATTATCAAAGCCTTGTTCTTTTAATGCGTCAACTATTTCGCCTTGTGAGCCAAAATTCTCTTCTTTTAAAAGTGCTTTAAAGGCTTTTACCAATGCTTCTTGTTTGTCTTGTGGTTGCATAGTGTCTAATTAGTTATGTTGTCGATACTGCAAATTCTACACAAAAATGCATATTTATGCAGCAGTTGTTTAGGTTTTGCTGCGTTTAAACAGCAAAGTTTACAACTATGGTCGAAAATATAGCTAAAATAGGCAGGATAAATTTGTTTTTAGTCGCTAATTTCTTTATCTTATAAACCACAAATATTTCCTTCCTCAAATCACGGAGAATTCCAATGAAAGTTGCTGTATTAGGTGCTGCAGGTGGTATCGGTCAAGCGTTGTCTTTATTATTAAAAACAGGCTTACCAGCTGGTTCAGAATTATCACTATATGATGTTGCGCCAGTAGTTCCTGGTGTTGCTGTTGACCTTTCTCATATCCCAACAGATGTAAAAGTTGAAGGTTTTGGTGCAGATGCACTAGATAAAGCATTAACAGGTTGTGATATTGTTTTAATCCCAGCGGGTATGCCACGTAAGCCAGGTATGGATCGTGCAGATTTATTTAATGTTAACGCTGGTATCATTAAAACATTAGCAGAAGGTATTGTTGCTAACTGCCCTAAAGCGCTTGTAGGTATTATCACTAATCCAGTTAATGGAACTGTACCTATTGTTGCTGAAGTATTCAAAAAAGCAGGTACTTACGATGCTAAGCGTGTATTTGGTATTACAACTTTAGATGTGATCCGTTCTGAAGCGTTTATTGCTGAACTTAAAGGCGTAGACGTAGCAAGTGTTAAAGTACCAGTGATTGGTGGCCACTCAGGCACAACCATTCTACCGTTACTTTCTCAAGTTGAAGGTGTTACTTTCACTGATGAAGAAGTAGCTACACTAACTCCTCGTATCCAAAACGCAGGTACTGAAGTAGTTAATGCTAAAGCGGGCGGTGGTTCTGCAACATTATCTATGGGTGCTGCTGCAGCACGTTTTTGTATGTCTTTAGTTAAAGGCTTACAAGGTGAAGACGTTGTAGATTATGCATACGTTGCTGTTGAAAATGGCGATGCAGAGTACTTTGCACACCCAGTACGTTTAGGCAAAAATGGCGTAGAAGAAATTCTTTCTTACGGCACTCTAAGCGCATTTGAAGAGCAAGCTAAAAATGACATGCTTGAAACGCTGAAAAAAGATATCAAAGAAGGTGTTGATTTTATGGCGTAATAGCCAAAATTAACCCATAAAAAAGCCTGCATTTGCAGGCTTTTTTATTGCTCGGAATTATCTACACAGTATTACTTAGTGGTCGCGGTCAACCGATATTCTAGCTAAGCTAATTAGTGCTTGCTTGTAACTCGACTCCGCTAAGCAATCTAAACAGGCAATTGCTTTTTCTGCTTCTTGCTCGGCTTTTTCCATTGTGAACTCAAGGGCATTGGTATGTTTGAGCGCAGCCAGTATCTCGTCAAGGTGCTCCATACCATTACAGTGCTCAATAGCGTCTCTTATTAACTGTGTTTGATGCTCACTACCGTGTTGCATTGCATATATAAGAGGTAACGTCGGCTTACCTTCAGCTAAATCGTCGCCAATGTTTTTACCAAGTTGGTCGGCATCAGCGTTGTAATCTAAAACATCATCCACTAACTGAAAAGCAGTACCTAAATGCATGCCATACAAATTAAGTGCCTCTAGTACACTATCGTCTTGCTCAGTAATAATGGCCGCAAGACCCGTCGCTGCTTCAAATAGCTTGGCGGTTTTAGAATAAATAACCTGCATATAGCTGGCTTCAGTGGTATCAGGGTCGTTGCAGTTCATTAATTGCAGCACTTCACCTTCGGCAATAATGTTGGTTGCATCAGCCAGTACTTGCATTATTTGCATTTTACCAAGACCCACCATTAGCTGAAACGAGCGGGTGTAAATAAAATCACCCACCAGTACGCTAGCAGCATTACCAAACTCAGCATTTGCTGTAGGTGTGCCACGGCGCAAATTAGATTCATCTACAACATCATCATGTAAAAGCGTTGCGGTATGAATAAATTCAATGATAGTTGCTAGCGTAATGTGATCTTTGCCTTGGTAACCTAGCGCTTTAGCCGCCAAAATAGCCAACATAGGGCGAACACGTTTGCCACCGCTGTTAACAATATACAAACCAAGTTGATTAACTAACGCCACATCTGAGCGCATTTGCGCATGTATTAGTTGATTGACGTCATTCATATCGCTTTCGATTAACGCCTGGATAGCTTTTATATCCATTGATCTCCGAGCCAATTTTAATGTGTGAACGGCGCAGATTGTACAACAAAAAATGCATTAGCTCGATATTTTGTGATGATTCCTTAAAAAAACACCCTTAAGTAGGTTAAATGACCTATTAACCTTGTGAATAATTGATTAAACATCCTGGTTTAATTTTGAATCACCCCTGGCGGTTAATTGAACTACATAGGCTCGCTTTGTTATTGCTAATTTATTTTCTGTAACCGTTAAAAAGCGCTTGGCAAAGGGGGATTTTAATATAAAATAGGGGAAATATTGAATTGCTCTCAATGCAGCTACTTTTTATTCATTTAATTACAAAAAGAGGCTTGCTAGTTTTTACGCATTAGCGTAAACTTCGCGCCCTATTGAAGAATATTTTAGTTGCGTCGATTTGAGGGCGCACAGACGGAGTTAATTATGTACGCGGTTTTCCAAAGTGGTGGTAAACAGCACCGTGTGACTGAAGGTCAAACAATTCGTCTTGAGAAATTAGACGTTGAAACTGGTGCAGCAGTTGAATTTGATTCAGTACTTTTAGTTGCTGATGGTGAGAAGATCGAGATTGGTGTACCGTTCGTAAACGGTGGTAAAGTAACAGCTGAGGTTGTTTCACACGGTCGCGGTGAGAAGATTAAGGTTGTTAAATTTAGACGCCGTAAGCATTCTCGTAAGCAAATGGGCCATCGTCAATGGTTCACAGAAGTTAAAATCACTGGCATTAGCGCTTAATTAGAGGTACTTAGAAATGGCACATAAAAAAGCAGCTGGTAGTACTCGTAACGGTCGCGATTCAGAAAGCAAACGCCTAGGTGTTAAGCGTTTTGGTGGCGAATCAGTTCTAGCGGGTAGCATCATTGTTCGTCAGCGTGGAACTCGTTTCCACCCAGGCGCAAACGTAGGTATCGGTAAAGACCACACTATCTTCGCAAAAGCAGATGGTAAAGTTCAGTTTGAACAAAAAGGTCCTTTAAACCGTAAATACGTAACTATCGTAGCTGAGTAATCAGTAAGGTAGTTAAAAAACCCCGCCTTTGCGGGGTTTTTTGTTTTAAGCATGTTTAAATATATACCCAAGTGTTTTTATGCTCAGTGTGCTCTATAGGCCACTTAGGTATATAATAGAGTTATTAACAAGCCAATCCCTAAAGTGAGTAATCATGAAGTTTGTAGATGAAGTAGAAATTCGCGCAGAAGCTGGTGACGGTGGCAGCGGCATCGTGTCTTTTCGTCGTGAGAAATATGTTCCAGATGGTGGACCTGATGGCGGTGACGGTGGAGACGGTGGTAGTGTTTATCTACAAGCTGATGAAAACTTAAATACCCTTATTGACTATCAATTTGAGCGTTTTCACAGAGCAGAACGCGGTACAAACGGTCAAAGCCGTAATTGTACGGGTAAGAAAGGTGAAGACCTGATCGTTAAAGTGCCTGTTGGTACACGTATTATTGATGTTGATACACAAGAATCATTAGGGGATTTAACCCAAGATGGTCAACGAATTGTGGTTGCAAAAGGCGGTTTCCATGGCTTGGGGAATGCGCGTTTTAAATCAAGTACTAATCGTGCTCCACGTCAAAAAACACTTGGCACACCGGGTGAAGTACGTAACCTTAAGTTAGAGCTAATGCTACTGGCTGATGTCGGCTTACTAGGCTTACCAAATGCAGGTAAATCAACCTTTATCCGCAGTGTGTCAGCTGCAAAACCTAAAGTAGCTGATTATCCATTTACTACGCTGATTCCTAACTTAGGGGTTGTTCGTCCGGAAGCAAACAAATCATTTGTCATCGCTGATATTCCAGGTTTGATTGAAGGCGCGTCAGAGGGTGCGGGATTAGGTATTCGCTTCTTAAAGCATTTAGAGCGTTGTCGTGTGCTTTTACATATTATAGATGTAATGCCAGTTGATGGCTCTAATCCTGTTGATAATGCATTTGCAATCATCAACGAGCTACACCAGTACAGCCCTAAGCTTGCTGAAAAGCCACGCTGGTTAGTATTTAATAAAATTGATTTATTGCCTGAAGATGAAGCCAAAGCCTTATGTGAGCAAATTGCAGAAGAGTTGGGTGAGTCTGAAAATATTTACAGTATTGCTGCAATTAATAAATTAAATACGCAGCCATTAATTCACGACATCATGACGCTACTTGATAACATGCCTAAAGAGAAGTTTGTAGAAGTGGCTGACGAAGAGGTTGAATTTAAGTGGGATACCTACCATCAAAAAGCCACTAAAGGCGATGATGATGACTGGGATGATTGGGATGAAGATGATTACGACGTAGAAGTTGTCTACGAGCGTTAATAATTGTTTATATTTAAAAGGAGCTAACGCTCCTTTTTCTTTAATTAATAATAAAGTATTGGGTATTTAGTGTGATAATTTCAATGATTGCAGCAATGGCAAATAACCGTGTCATTGGCTTAGATAATAAAATGCCATGGCATTTACCTGGTGACCTTCAGCACTTTAAAAAAGTAACCTCTGGTAAACCCGTTATTATGGGGCGCAAAACATTTGAATCAATAGGCCGACCGTTACCTGGGCGACGTAATATTATTATTACTCGTAATAAAGACTATCACGCATCAGGAATTGAAACAGTAACCACACCAGAAGCTGCACTTGAGCTTGTTAATGATGTTGCAGAGGTGATGATAATTGGTGGCGGAAACATCTACCAGCAGTTTTTAGCGCAGGCGCAGCGCTTGTATTTAACCTTTATAGACTTAGATGTTGAAGGGGATACACAATTTCCTGATTATAAAAGTGTTGCAAACTGGCAAATTGAAGATGAAATGTTGATGACGCCCGATGATAAGAATAAATATAGTTATAAGTTCGTAACTTTGAATAAAGTTTCTTAACATTATTGCGAAAATCTGAGCGTGTTGGTACAATATTAAACAGTCGAGTACGAAAAAAGTATTAATATAGGGTGTCCAATCAATGATTAAATTACCAAAGCTAGTTGTAATTGCTGCTATTGCAGCGGGTTCGTTCGCTTATACTGCGCCTGTAAGCGCTGATGATCAGTTAGCTGTTTCAGTCTGTGAATACATTGCCGCTGATGATAAAAATCGTCTGCGTAGCAAACTAAAAAGTTCACGTGTGAAAGTACGTAATATCTATGATGCAGTTTTCTGTAATGGTAACAACTTATTGCGTCACGCTGTTGCAAGTAATGCGGTTGATACGGGTGAGTACATTGTTAAAAACTTATCAAAAAGCTCACTTGAAGATGGCGCAGATATCGCTTGGGCTGAGGCAAATCATGCTGGTTCAGCTTTAATCCCTATTATTAAAGACCGCGCAGGCCTTTAATTAAAAGCTTAATTTAAAAAAACCGCGTTTATACGCGGTTTTTTATTAGTTACCTTAAACATCCTTCCATTGAGCCTTTATCTATCTCTCAATACACCTGACTATTACCCTAATTAAGTCTTTTACATAAAAATGTCATAAAAATTCAATACTCTGTATGAATGTCACTTTTGAGATATGTTTATGCGTGTATCATTTTTTACCCGTCTTTTAGCTATTTTATTAACGTTAGCCAGTGTGTTGCTCGCTGCTACCTTGTTATGGGCAAGTCATACATTACTAAAAATTCAAGAACAAGATATTGCTTATAGCCAATTAAAAAATACCATAATGGTCGATCTTGCTGGCCTTTTAGAAGACTACTTGGCACGAGGCAATAGCCAATACCTGACGCAATCTTCAGCTTTAATTGAACAACTTAAAGCGCAGCAGCTAACGGTACTTCCCTCTGAGTTAGAAGTGCGCCTTTCAACACAGCTATTTTCACTAAATAAAGACATTAACGGTAAATACAGAGCACTAGGAAAGCTCTCAGGTAACGAAACTGCGCTTTTAGACAATGCTCTGAGACAAATGGCGGGCTCAGCGTCATCGCTTATAAATTATGTACAAAAAGCATCAACTCAAAGTAGCCATGCTCTAAGCTACAATAAGTTGGCGAGTGATTATTATAGTGAAGTGGTTAATTTATCTTTATCGACCTATCAACTGCTAAATGATTACCAGCCTGAAATTGAAAAAAGCCTGCAACAAAGCGTAAAAAATTTAAACTTACTCGCTGCAAAAATTGCACAGTTGCCTAATTTAGGAGTGATGACTGAGGTTGATGAATTTGCTTTATTTGTAGATGAGGAGCCAGAGGATTTGGCTGCTGATATAAAAGCGGAGTTGGTTAGTTGGCCTAAGCGCTATTTACGTGATTTAAGCAGTACTTTATCGCAAGCAAAGCAGCGTAATTCTGGAACAAATGAATTACGGAAACAAATTAGCTTACTATCAAAAACAGTGATTGAAGCAGAGCAAACATTAAAAGCGCAGCAAGATACCGTGAAACAACAAGTTTTTTGGGTATTTGGAATAGCGATAGGTGGATTAGTAATATTAGCTTTTGGTGTTTATTGGGGGCAACGTAAACAGGTTTTACAGCCTTTGCGACAGCTGCGAGATGGATTTGCATTCCTAATCGAAAGCAATGAGTTAAAAAATATTACAGTGAATAATCCTAAAACAGAGGTTGGTGAAATAGCGCAGTATTTTAACCTGTTAATTGAGCGCCAGCGTCTGGAGGCGCAAGAAAGAGCGAGTATGCTTGGTGTCGTTAGTGACTTCATGGAGCAAATGAGTGAGCATTTAGAAAAAATAGGTACAAAAAGTGCGACTAGCTACGAACAAGTTGTTAAAAATGAAAGTTTACTAGTAAATATTCAACACATAGGTGAGCAGGTTAATCATATTAACGCTCAAGCTGCTGAAAATGCTCAAAGTACTTATGAGGCAATGCAGCAAAGTGTTGGTTTTGCTAAAAATATGCTTAATGCGAGTTCTGATACACAGCAACGTATTGAACAAGGTATGCACAGTGTGCAAGAGTTACTGAGCGGCGTACAAGGAGTGAGTAATATAATAACGGTTATTCGCACCATAGCTGAACAAACCAATTTATTAGCACTGAACGCTGCAATAGAATCAGCAAGAGCCGGTGAGCAAGGCCGAGGTTTTGCGGTGGTTGCTGATGAAGTAAGGCAATTAGCCATGCAAACCCAAGGTTCGTTAAAAGAGATTAACGATCAGCTGGCGTTATTAAGTGAGAACTCTCAAATGGTCTATTCACAAATTAATGCGTTAACTGAGGATGCACAGCTACAAACCGAAAATGCCCAAGAGCTTCAAGCAAACTCTGAAGGGGTCGCAAATAATGCTCAGCAGGCAAACACAGTTGCAGTTGAAGCAATGGAGCTTGCAAAACAGCAAAGCAATTTCCTTAGTGACTTTACCCAATCAATGCATAATATGAAAAGCCAAGTAAATGAGTCGAGTGAGTTGGTGTCTGATATTCGCTCGCAGCTAGAGCTGCAAATGGCAACAATTAGAAAGGGATTGGGTTTAGACAGTGATGCAGTTTAATCTCGGTATTAACTCGAAACCGTAAATATTAACCTGTATGCTAAAAGTCTACGTAATTACCCAAAGGATTTAACATGATTGAACAAGGTCAAACAATACCCGCAGTTAGTCTATCTAAGCTAACCGATGACGGTATGCAAACACTGACAAGCAATGAATTATTTGCAGATAAAAAAGTCGTGTTATTTGCAGTGCCAGGCGCTTTTACACCAACGTGTTCGAATGCTCATTTACCTGGATATATCGCGCTAGCCGATAAAATTAAGGCTAAAGGTATTAACGCTATCTATTGTGTATCGGTAAACGATGCATTTGTGATGAAAGCGTGGGGTGAGTCACAAAATGCAGAGCATATAGATATGCTTGCAGACGGTGATGCTAGCTTTACCCGTGCTTTAGGGCTTGAAAAAGATACCGCAGGCTTTGGTGGAATACGCTCAAAACGATACGCGATGGTTGTTGATAATGGTGTTGTTACTGGTCTATTTGTAGAACAAGACAAAGAGTTTGTAATAAGCAGTGCTGAAGCTGTTTTAGCAACGCTTTAAAACTGACGACTTTAATCAGAGAATAAAAAGCCGATACAGTGTATCGGCTTTTTTTATCTAAAGAGAGGATGTTTTATGGCTGGTATTGGCCGCTTAGCGTTAAACCAGAAAATGTTTGATACGCATTAACACTTAAGTGCCATGTTCCCGCTTGAGGATTACTAAAAGTACAAGTTTCGGCGTTACCATTTTTATATGGACGACAATCATAGCTTGAGCTTGTTGGCTGGCTACCAAATTTTACAAATAAGTCTGCATCACCGGTGCCGCCTGACGTTGTAACAGTAAAGCTTGCCATACCCGCCGGTACATCTAGCGTGTAATGTTTCCACTGACCTGCATTTGCTGTGATATCAGACACTGTGCCACCACCTGCTTGAGGTGTACCTGAACCACCACCTGTTGAACCACCCGTAATGTTACCGACTAAACTCACGCCACTGTAGGCTGAATAACCACGCAGCATTACATGGTAAGTGCCGGCTGTTGGACTATCAATAGAACATTCTTCACTGTTTCCACCTTTATATGGACGACAATCATAAGTGGTTGAGGTTGGTTTACTACCTGCACGTACATACAAGTCAGCATCCCCTGTGCCACCACTCATAGTGAAAGTAACATTGGTTGCACCACTTGGTACTGTCATAGTGTAAAAGTCTTGTGCACTTGCCGCACCGCTTAAACCGGTTTTGACTTCTCCATCAACAAGTTCGTTATCACCCGTTGTTGGCGGTGTACCACCAGATGCTGCAGCAACCGCAGCGGCCGCATCAACAATACCTGTACCACAGCTGGTACACGTGGCAGAGAATGGACGAGTGGTTGTTTTTAAAATACTTTCTATTTCATCAGGAGTCGCGTTTGGTTTTGCTTGTTTGATCAGTGCAGCAACACCCGCAACATGAGGAGCCGCCATTGAGGTGCCTTGCGAAAAGCCATAACTGTCGCTTGATGGTGTTGTTGAACCTGAATTGTAAGTTGATAAAACACCTTCAGAATCATTGGCAAAGCTTTGCGCGCCACCCGGTGCTGCCACATCAATATTACTTCCGTAATTTGAGTAATAAGCGCGACCACCATTACGGCCAACCGATGCAACATTAACAACACCATTACAGTTACCTGGGTTGTAGTTTGCAGAATTATCGTTATCGTTACCTGCAGCAATAACAACAACTGTGCCGTTGTTACGAGCGGTATTAATGGCATTTTGCGTGGTTGAACTACATGCACCCGCACCACCTAAACTCATGTTAATTACATCGGCTGGATTAGCATTTGCTGATGTACCCGATACATTACCACCTGAGGCCCAAATGATACCGTCAGCAATATCGGAGGTTAAACCACCACATTTACCCAATACACGCACAGGTACTACTTTGGCGTCATAAGCAACACCAGCAACGCCTTCACCGTTATTCGTTACTGCAGCGACAGTGCCTGCAACGTGAGTACCATGCCAACTAGAGCCTTGTGCACCGTTATTACCACATTCACCAGCTGCAACCGCATCCCCTGGATCGCGAGCATCGTTGTCACGGCCATTGCCATCATTGGCGACTGATAGATTAGAGATCATATCGTAGCCTGGTAAAATATTAGCGTTTAAATCAGCGTGAGGGCGGTAGCCCGTATCAAGCACAGCGACAACCACACCACTGCCTGTTGCCGTATCCCAAGCTGTTGGTAAGTTAAGTCCACCGGCTTGCTCATAGTAATGCCATTGATCATCAAAACGCGGGTCATTTGGTGTCGCAAATGGTTTTAGCATTTGATCGACTTCAATATATTCAACATTACCCGAATTAACCATTTCCTGCATGAACTGCTGGGCCTCTTCAGCGTTTAGTTTTTTATCGGCACGCATTACGTGATGGTTATTGAGTGCCATTGCGCGAACATACTTGGCTTTAACTTTGCCTTTTTTTGAGGTGAAGTTTTTTACAAAGCTTTGCGCTTTTTTATTCATCATTGCTGGTGATGCATCAGCGGTTGAGGTACTCATCATATCGTTGTTATTTTTATATTTAATGATGAATTGAGTCTCAAAGCCACCTTGATTTAGTAACTTGGCTGAGGTTTCTGCCATTGAAGGTGCGATTGCTTGCGCTGGGTTAGCCATGCTTGAGCTGGCAGCAAAGAGTGTACTTATTGTTAGCGCAACAGCGCATTTTTTGAATGAATTATTAGAAGTCATAATTACCCTTAGTTTTATTATTATTTGTGAAAATCCACAAAGCGGGTACAAAGGTAAATGATCTGTTAACTATTTTGAAATATTAAATACGTATGTACCTATTTCATTTAGTTATAACCGCGTATTTAGTGCGCTTTCAGTTGTTTTGTATTTGTTTTATTGATATTAGCGATCCTAATGTATTAGATTTTTTTTGGTGTTTTTTATCATTAATTAACTTTTATTGATAAATTAAAAACAATACAAAAGGGGTGTTGACCTTTGCGGATTAAAATAAGTTCAATCTAGGAAGAGGTTAACCGCGGCGCGCGATTTGTAACCTTGTGGGCTAAGTAAAAATCGAGCAAAGCTTCTTCGTCCTGCTTACGCTTAAGATAAACACGCTCTGGCTATCTGGTTATTATTGAAACTTTGTTATAATTCACAAAAGTTTTTAAGAGATAACTAAATGACTCACGTTGATGTGATAGTGATTGGTGCCGGAGCCGCTGGTTTAATGTGTGCGGCACAAGCAGGGTATCGCGGTCGAAGCGTCACAGTACTTGATATGGGTAAAAAGCCAGGACGTAAAATTTTAATTAGTGGCGGTGGGCGTTGTAATTTTACCAATGAAAATGCAAGCCCTAGCAACTATTTATGCGCAAACCCCCATTTTGTAAAATCGTGCTTAAGTCGTTATACGCAGCACGACTTTGTAGAGCTTGTAGACCGACATGGTTTGGCATATCACCATAAGACACTCGGGCAATTATTTTGTGACAATAGCGCACAAGACATTGTTGATATTTTACTAACCGAGTGTGAGTGGGCGGGCGTTACTATTAAACTGCGCAGCGAAGTGTTAAATGTCGCTAAAACAGCTACCGGCTATAGTGTGACCACTGAACAAGAAACACTTACTTGTGAGTCGCTTGTGGTTGCATCGGGTGGGTTAACCATGCCTAAACTGGGTGCTACGCCAATCGGCTATAAAATTGCAGAGCAATTTGGCTTAAAGATATTGCCGACTATGGCTGCTTTAGTTCCCTTTACCTTACATCAGCACGATAAAGACCGTTTTGAAGGGCTTTCGGGTATTAGTATTCCTTGTGAAGTTGCAAGCGAAGATGGCACCGTATTTAAAGAGAATATTTTATTTACTCATCGTGGGCTATCTGGGCCTGCTATATTGCAAATAAGCTCATTTTGGCGAGCAGGTCAGGCGGTAACGATCAATTTACTGCCTGAAATAGATTTAAAGCAACAGCTAGCTGATTGGCGAGAAACACAAGCGCAAAAATCGTTGAAAAATAGCCTTGCGACTATCCTACCTAAGCGCTTTGTAGAAATACTCCACGACAGTAACGCCATTCCCGATTGTAATATTAATCAACTGACGCATGGCCAAATAGACGCGCTTGCTGATTATATTCATGCGTGGCAAATTAAACCAAATGGTACCGAGGGTTACAGAACCGCAGAGGTTACTTTAGGCGGCGTAGATACCGACGAGTTGAGCTCAAAGACATTTGAGGCTAAAAAAGCCAAAGGCTTATACTTTATTGGCGAAGTAACCGATGTAACGGGTTGGCTAGGAGGCTATAATTTCCAATATGCGTGGAGCTGTGGATTTGCCGCCGGGCAGTACGCGTAGTCGTTTTTAATCAATTATAAAATTTCGCTGCAAACAGCGTATTAACACGCCACTTCATCTTTGAGGTGGCGTTTATTCCTACTCTGTTTATAACTTAAGTTTTTAACTCGTCTGGGTAAGTTTATACTGCTGCATTTTGCTATTTGGTTTTTCGGGAATAGTCATTTCTATAATTCCAGCCTCAATGGCTGGCTTTAAGTAACGCTCTCTAAAATGTTTACGGTCTTTTAATCCAAGTAAATTTTGTAGCTCTTGTCGGTTTAGTGGCTTTTCGCTTTGGATAAATATATTTATTAAAGCGATGACTTGGGGGGCTTGTAAGTCTACATTTATAGCCTCTTTAACTTGAGGGGTTTGTTGGGGGTTTTTGGTTTTTGTTATTGATTTTAAATCACTTTCTAATGACTTTAGTGCCGCTAATAATGCTTCCAATATATACTCAATAAACACGGATGAGTCACCGGACTTGGTACTAAGATTAATGCTTTCAAAATAATGTCGGCGAGTTATCGCTATAACATTGTTAATATTTATTAGTGAAAATAGCGAATGCCACTGCGATAATTGCAGGGTTTGCCACGTACACGCTATTTCAGTATTACCCTGTGCAAAAGGTTGAATAAACTGTAATTCATAATGGCATACTGCACTACTGATTAAAGGATGATGCGCGGTTGTTTTAAACCAAGCAAATAACTCCTCTACCATTTGTGGTACTCGCATTGCTTGTGGTGCCATTTGCAAACCACTTTTTAACGCTAAACTTTGCTGCCTATAACTGCCCGATTTTTCACTCAGATCTTTGATTAAGCTTCGATGCAAGGCTAATAAGCTATCAGGGGTTGATAGGCCAGATGATATTGATTGAATATCAAGGTTATTGATTTGCAGGGAGGCGGTTTTTTGTTGCTTATAGTGCTCAAGCATTGCTGGCGAATATAAGGCACTGATTTTACCTAAAACTTCACTAATATTTACCATACTGTGAGTCATGCTAGCTGAAATAGAGAAGGGGGGAGTGGCGTTGCTCATTTTGGTATAGGGGTTATTCAAATCAGGGGGTTAAGAATACGCGAACTGAGTTTAAAAGTCAGTTTTAATGGGTTTTTAGTCTGGTTTTTTTGTGCTGTTATTGGTTCTTTATAATTAGTTTGGTGTGTGTCGATACATTAATTGGCTATCTTACTTAGTTATAAGAGGCTAGCTGAAGCGACTATCGTTAGTTTATTGTCGCTAAAATAAACTGAATTACGACCATTATTTTTAGCTTCGTATAGTGCGCTATCGGCACGTTCTAACACGCTAATAACTGAATCATCAGAACTGATGGTAGCTACCCCTATGCTTATGGTTAGCTGAATGTTGGCAACAGGGTGTGTCGAAATATAGTCTTTTAACGCGTTTGCTTGTGCTAATGCATTGGTCAGTGAGGTATTTGGCAAAATAATAGTAAACTCTTCTCCCCCCCAACGCGCAATTAATGAATGGTTGGGCATGCTACTTTTAATTAGTTTAGCAAACTCAGCTAACACTTTATCACCGACTAAATGACCATAGGCGTCGTTTATTTTCTTAAAGTGATCAATGTCACAAATGAATAAGCAGTTTGTGGTTTTTGTTTCTTTGCTGCTGGTAATGACTTGCGACAATGCATAGTCAAATTTTTGCCTATTATAAAGCCCTGTGAGTTTATCTGTTTCAGCGAGATGTTGAATCTCTATATTACGGGTTGTTAAATGCGCATATGCAGAAAAACGTGTTTTTTCATAAAATCTGAAAATTAAGATATGGGCAATGCTGACCTCAATGATATTAAATAAAGAGCCCAGCCCGATAGTGACGGTTAGCTGTTGTTGCTTATAAGTTAGGTAAGCACAAATACAAAAAGCAATGGCGCTAAAAATGCTTCCCCAATTTCTACCCACTAAAAAAAACGCAAAAGGGGGAATAAGTGTTGCCCAAAATAAAGAGTGAGCAAGGCCACCGACAGAGATAACAAATGTCATTATTAAACTAACAACCATAAATGTAACCGCCCATGCCGCAGCACTTACATTTGCAGTTTTACTAAACCAGCCATAAATAGCTAATGATATAACTAAGCCTAATGCATCAATGGCGGCAATATCGTAACTGTGAAAGTAGAACAGGTTGAGTAGGGTTAAAACTAAAAAGTAGCAGGTTGCCGTTAATAATGAATGAGCAATTAAGCGTGTGCGCCAAAAGTCTTTATGATCTTTTGGATACTGTGGTAGTCCTTTGTACCAAAAATCTAGCATGCTTTATTTCTCTTAGACTGTGTCTTTTTTATTCACTGATTATTACTCATAACCCGCTCATATAAAAGTACCGAGTAAATAACTACAAAAAGAAAGGGTTATCTAACTTGCGCTATTTTTGTATGCAAAATACAGTTCAGCATTGCAGTGATAGCGAGTAGATTTTCAGCTAGAGATATGACGGGCACATTATTACTTTGGACACTCTCTTTAAAGTGATGATGATTATATAGTTAAAAACCCCGATATCACGCAGTGCAATCGGGGTTTTTAACTTCTAGTGGTTACTCTTCGATAAACGCTTCACCTTCTTTCATCCACTTAGCGGCCGGTTTGCCTTTAAGATAATGATCAAAGTACTGCATCATACGCACTGAAAAATCGACCTGATTAGGAAATTTTTTCAAGTGGTGTGGTTCACCTTCGTATTGTAAAAAGGTTGCATCTTTACCTGCGCGGCGAAGCGCTAAGTAATATTGCACGCCTTCATGCCATGGCACCGCATCATCTTTGTCGCCAAACATAATTAAGATAGGCGTGTTTACTTTATCGGCAAAAAATACCGGTGAGTTTTCAATATAAAGCTCAGGTGCTTCAAATAAATTTTTACCAATACGGCTTTGCCCTGTTTCGTATTGAAATTGGCGTGCAAGTCCAGATTTTAAGCGAATGCCACTGTAAGCACTGGTCATGTTAGACACTGGCGCGCCCGATACCACTGCTTTAAACATATCAGTTTGGGTGATCATAAATGCACTTTGATAACCCGCCCAAGAGTGGCCTTGTAAACCTATTTTATCTGGGTCGGCAATGCCTAAATCAATCAGCTTTTGGGTGGCGTTGATCATGGTTTGCGTTGAGGATTTACCAGGGTGTCCTATTTCAAAGCGAATATCAGGTAAAAAGATGGCGTAGCCATTTGATGTAAACATCGGAAAGTTAGGGCGATGATTTAATTCCATTTTTGGAAAGTCATACATGCGCTGGCTCATATAGCGGTAAAAGTACACCACAACCGGTACTTTATCGCCTTTTTTATAGCCGGCAGGTTTGATTAATACCCCTTGTAAATCTTCTCCATCAAAGCCTTTATAGCTAATAAGTTCAGGTGCTTGTCCCCAAGCAAAGTTGCTTATCTGAGGGTTAAGGTTAGTTACGCGTTGTGGTTGTTTAAAGTTAGAGTCTGTTTGATAAATGTCTGGAAATTGCTGATAGGTTTGCTCAGTAAATAAGTATTTATCGGCATTTTTGGCTTTTTTAATTACATCAAAACGCTTATTACCTGTGAGTACTTTAGTAACGTTAAGCGTTGTTAAATTAAGTTTAGCCACCTCACTTTGCTTACTTTGTAAGTTAATTGCAGAGAGCAAAAGAGTATCATTGCTGTTAAAGCCCACTTGGTTTTTATCAAGCTTGATTACTCTGTACTGAGTATTACTTTGTTTACCATTAGTTAAGCGTTTGGCTTGCTTGGTATTTACATTAAACGACCAAATATCATATTTACTATAAACCAGTATTTCGCTGCTATCGTTAAGCCAGCCTGCAAAACCATAACCAGGCTGCTTGGATGGATAGTCGTGTTTGTCATCTGCAAACGTGGCGTTAATCGCCTTGCTGAGTACGCTCACTTTGTTATTACCTAAGTTTTTAAGCTGTACTTGGTTATTATCAAAGTAAGCAGCAAACTGCCCATTAGGCGCAAGGCTCGGCCTAAATGGATAATCGTTAATGATAGGAGTTTGTTTACCCGTGTTTATATCAACAGCAAAGTAGTCAGCAAAAAAACCGCCGTACATTACTTTTTCAAGATGCGCTAAATTTGAGTAGCCTAACAATGACGTGGCACGCTCAGTATTAAGCGCCAGCTCAGGCATATTTGGGGTGCTTAACTGAACGACTTGCTGTGAGTTTACATGGTATACCGCAGTGTAATGACGATTTTTATTATTTTCATTCCATTGCTGTTCTTCGCGCGGTTTTATTTGTGCATCATTGTTGTGCCATACATTTAGCCCTTTATGGTCGCGAATTACCTCAAAGTCATACAGTGATGACTCATCTGTGTATTCTTTTTGTTTAACTTTTGCAGCGAGTTTTGGGCGGTTTTCAAAGTATAAACGTGTACCATCTTCGGCCCAAGTTAATGTCGCGGTTTTGCCCATTAACCATTCTGGGTTAGGTGATTGCACAGTTATAAGCGTCTCGTTTTGCCACAGCGTTAATTCGTACTGACGACGACGCTTATCATCGTTTACATAGTTGCCTAAGGTAAACGCAACGGTTTTTTCGATTGGGTGCCACGCTATTTTGCTAGCAACCACACCAGGTTCATCAATTAATACGGTGCTGGTAAAATTATCGAGTGAAAATAAGGTAATTTGATTATTGCCGCCATCAACATAGCTTTGACTCACCAATAGTTGATCGCTGGTGGCACTAATGCCATAGGTAAAGGCACTTTCAAGAGTATGAGTGCGTTTGTCACTTAAGTTGATGATAACCAGCGGATAGCTTTTATCTTTTTTGTCGGCAGTGATAGCGCTGTCGCTGTCGAGCTTTTTATCGTCTTCTTCAGCGTTTTCATTTTTGCGATAGGCCAGCCACTGGCCGTTATTAGCTAGCACGTAATCTTTTACATTATTAAAGCTTTGCTGCTCACCGGTTTGGGTATTCACTAATACTAAGTTATTTTTTAAGTCACTTTTTTTCTTAGTGGTTTCTTTTTCAAGCAGAGTAGGCACCTGCGTAAATGCGACCCAGTTTGCCATTTTGCTAATGGTAGGACGGGTTCCTCGTTCCACTTCAGCAATAAGCTTATTGCTATTGAGTGAGTAGACTTTCCCTGTAGCATTCCCGCGATAAGGGGTTGCACTTAAAGAAAGGATTTGACCATTTTCAGAAAGCTGCGTGCCTTTTGCAGATTTAAAATCAAATACATCTTTAAATTCTAGTGGCTTATTAGCTAAAGCACTGGCGCTCGTTAAGCTGGTAATAAGTGCACAGCCTACAAGAGTGAGTTGTGTTTTCATTATAGATTCTCGTTTTTTAACATTATTTTATTGTAACGAGTTTTAATAACAATTCGAGTAGATACGATAAGTGGTAGCAGGGCAGAGATGAGAGGTTAAAAATATAAGGTAAAAGGTAAAAGGTAAAAGGTAAAACTTTCGGGCTACGGGATGCGAGGTGCTAAGTATCCGTAAAAAGTTAGGGAAGCGGAAGTTTAATTGTGGTTTTCAATTTTTTTACTTTCAGCTCTGTGTTCAAATTTATTTTTAAGTCTAATTTATAAAAAGAACACAGAGTTTATGTGGAATAGATTATAAGAAATGGCTAAATAGTTTAATTTAATAACCTTGCTAGCAAAATTAACTAAAACCTTATAACCAAATTTTTTGAAGCTCTGGCCATTGTTTTTCAAATTGCTCGCTAGGTCGTGCACTAAAATTACTGCGCACAAACTGATTCATTTTACCTTCAACGTAGGCAAGCAAAAAGTTAGCTAGGGTTAACTCATCGCTTTGGAAGTTTTTACCTTCACGTAGCTTACGCTCTCTAAGAATTTGTTTAAATTGGGTTTCCAGCTTTTCAAATAAGCCTTGTACACGCTCACGAAGTCGCTCTTGTTCACCCTGTAGAGCATCGCCTGTTAATATACGGGTTATGCCTGGGTTTTTTTCGGCAAACGTTAGCAGCAGTAATAGGGTGTTGTATACACGTGCTTTACTTTCTTTCTCGTTATCTAAAATAAGATTAATACGTGATAGCAGCGTGTCTTCAATAAATTCAATTAACCCTTCAAACATGCGCGCTTTACTAGGAAAGTGGCGATAAAGAGCGGCTTCAGATACGCCAACTTCTGCGGCAAGTTTGGCTGTTGTAATACGCTGGCCTGGGCTGGTTTCTAACATTTGTGCGAGTGCTTGCAGTATTTGCTCTTTGCGATTACTTTTTTTTGTCGCAGGCATGAACATTCCTTTTTAATAGTTATTTTTTTCAACATAAATGTGCGATAACACAGCTTTGTGCCAAGTGTTACAGCGCGCAATACTCAATGGGGTGTTTTTGCACGTATTACAGCGATACATTAGTAATGCGCAAGCGTTAAGCTATTTTAGCGCAGTAAAATTACACTAAAAGGTCACAAGGCGTCATCATGTTAATGTTTTATTCAGTTTGTTTCCAGCCTTTTTATAATCGTTTGGCGAGCTGCTCGATCACTTTAACCGCTATTTCTATTTTACTGCTTTCAGGTAAATCGAGTTGTTCATTTTGCCAGTAAAGAGTGAGTGCGTTACGCTCTGAATTGAAGCCCAAGTCACTTTGCGATACATCGTTGGCACAAATCATATCGAGGTTTTTATTGGTTAGTTTCCCCTTTGCGTAATTAGCAACGTTCTGCGTTTCTGCGGCGAAGCCGACGGTGTAAGGGCGTTTTTGTGTGAGGTTTGCAACCGCGGCTATTACATCTGGGTTTTTAACTAAGCTAAGAGTGAGTTCATCGCCTTGTTTTTTCATTTTTTGCGTGGCGATACTTGCTGCACGATAATCGGCCACAGCGGCACAACCAATAAAGGCATCTGAGTGAGGCGCATATTTGAGTGACTCATGCAGTAACTGTTCAGCACTTTCTATATTAATTAAATTAACACCTTGCGGTGCTGTAATAGTTACCGGGCCTGAGATTAAGTTCACGTGTGCGCCAAATGATAACGCAGCTTGCGCCAGTGCATAGCCCATTTTTCCAGAGCTATGATTTGATATAAAACGAACAGGATCGAGAGGTTCACGGGTTGGGCCTGCAGTAATTGTAATTGTTTTACCTGCTAAGAGTTGTGGTTGCGCAGGTTCAGTGCATAAACTCACTAATTCATGCGGTTCAAGCATTCGACCAGCACCGACATCACCACAAGCTTGCTCACCCTTACTTGGCCCCCAAACAGCAACGCCACGAGCCTTTAAAGTGGCTATATTAGTTTGCGTTGCAAGGTGTGCGTACATTTGCTGATTCATAGCTGGTGCGATGGCAACTTTTGCGGGGGTCGCCAGTAATAAAGTCGTGAGCAAGTCGTCAGCAATCCCTGCGGCCATTTTCGCAATAATATTGCTGGTGGCAGGGGCAACTAAAATTAAATCAGCCCATTTTGCAAATTCAATGTGCCCCATAGCGGCTTCGGCTGATGGGTCTAGCAACGAGTCAGACACCATTTCACCACTCACAGCTTGCATGGTTAGCGGGGTGATAAAATGTTTTGCTGATTCGGTCATTACTACTTTAACGTCACAACCATGGTCTTTTAAGCGTCTTACGAGTTCAGCACATTTATACGCTGCAATTCCACCGCTAATACCCAGCACTATTTTTTTATTTGTTAAATTAATCATGGTTGTTCATCAATTTTATAAAATATTGTGGCTAAAATAACAAATCTTGAGCGTGACAGCTAAGATAAAATGCGTTTTATCGCGCTAATTTTTGATTTTGCATTACAGTTATACAGTACAGTAATCTTTCAAGGATGAATCATGCAATTAACGTCACTGCCTAATTCGCTCCGCCCGCGAGAAAAACTGCTAGAAAAGGGCGCAAAGGCACTCTCTGATGCTGAACTATTAGCTATATTTTTGCGCACGGGCCTACCCGGCATGAATGCCATAGAGTTGGCGCAGCATCTGATCAACGAAAATAAAACCCTGCATAATTTGTTTAATGCCAGTATGGATGAATTTTGTGCGCAAAAAGGCTTGGGAATGGCTAAATATGTTCAGCTACAAGCAGTACTTGAACTAAGCCAGCGATATATGCAAGAGGGCTTTGTGCGCGACGCCGTTTTTAACTCCCCACAAGCCGTTTATGACTATTTAACGCTGCAAATGCGTGGATTGCAGCAAGAGGTATTTATGGTGTTGTACCTTGATAGTCAAAATCGTTTATTAAAAGATGAAATATTATTTTACGGCACAATTAATGCGGCCAGTGTATATCCGCGTGAAGTGGTAAAGGCGGCACTGAAAAATAATGCGGCGGCGGTTATTTTTTCACATAATCACCCCAGTGGTATTGCAGAACCGAGTCAGGCCGATAAGCTCATTACCAATAAGTTGTGCCAAGCACTGCAATTAGTCGACATAAATGTGTTGGATCATATTATTATTGGTGGTGAAAGCAGTGTTTCGTTTGCCGAACGGGGACTGATTTGAGTTTATCGCTTCAGATATGTGCTAAAAATGAGCGGTTTAGTGCGTTTTGGCAAATTAGTTTAATTTAAATGCAGTTTTTACTTTCCCTAAGGGCATTCGATCTTTATAATTAGCCGCTATCAAATTTACACATGAGCTGGTTGGATAAGATCAGTATTTGATCTTTGCCTGTAAAAGCTGTATAAAGAGCGCCCTTCGATTTATCTCTAGGGCACAAATACATGGCCTTAGGGAAAATTAAGCTCGAGCGAAGTTATTGGAGATATATAGACATGTCTAAAGTATGTCAAGTTACAGGTAAGCGTCCAGCGGTTGGTAACCACCGTTCACACGCGAGAAACGCGACTAAACGTCGTTTCCTACCTAACCTACAAACACACCGTTTTTGGGTTGAAAGTGAAAAACGTTTTGTAACATTACGCACTACTACTAAAGGTATGCGTATTATCGATAAAAAAGGCATTGACACGGTTCTTACTGAAATCCGTGCTCGTGGCGAAAAAGTTTAAGGAACTGAATTATGCGCGATAAGATCCGTTTAGTTTCAACTGCTGGTACTGGTTTTTTCTACACTACCGACAAGAACAAGCGTAACATGCCTGAAAAAATGGAAATCAAAAAATTCGATCCTAAGGCTCGTAAACATGTGATTTTCAAAGAAGCTAAAATCAAGTAATTTAGTTTTCTTTCAGAAATGTAAAAACCCAGCTTATGCTGGGTTTTTTGTTTTTAAAATCTGCTCTATCATCCACCGAAACCATATCACCGTAATGATACCCATTGAATTAAATCGCTAATTGGCTTTTGTTAAGCGCCACGAATTATTCCGTAGATAATGGCATCAGTTGTTTATAACTAAAAAACATAAAGAGTATGAGCATTAAATAATTTTACGAGCTAAGTCGTTTGGTGTTGTGTATTTAGAGTGCGGTTATGAGCTGTTTAAGTATGCCTGAAGAGGAATAAGGGGGCTTTACGCTGACTTACTAGGGTATGAGCTGTAAGTAGCTCTAAGGCTACTTACAGCGCGATATTTATACTTTAAAGTTCTCTACTGATATTCTTAGTTCTTCGGCTAATTTAGCCACTTCTGAACTTGAAATATTCGTTTGTACAGCGCCTTCTGCTGTTTGCTCGGCAATAGCAACAATAGACTCTAAGTGCTCACTGATCTCTTGTGATACTTGTTGTTGCTCTTGTGCTGCTGTTGATATCTCTTCACTGACATTATGCGCTTGTGATACTGCAAGGGTAATTGAATCCAGTGCACTGTTGGCTAAGTCACTTTGCTCAACACATGAAACCGCGCGTTCTTTACCTTTTTCCATAGCTTTAACCGCTTCTTCAGCGCCCGACTGTAGTGACTCAATCATAGATTGAATTTCTTGGGTCGACTCTTGTGTTTTACTTGCAAGTGATCTTACTTCATCAGCTACCACGGCGAAGCCTCTGCCTTGCTCGCCGGCACGCGCAGCCTCAATCGCTGCATTAAGTGCGAGTAAGTTAGTTTGCTCGGCAATACCGCGAATAACATCTAAAATACTACCAATTGATGCGCTATCTTTGTGTAGTTTATTGATAACACTTGATGCTTCGTCTACCTCGTAGGCGAGTTGCTCAATGGTTGCTTTATTTTGATTTGAAATACCTTTAACGCGCTCCGCTTCTTTATCGGCATTTTTAATTTCGCTCAGTGCTTGTTGTGCACTATTACTCACTGTTTGTGATGTGCTGCTCATTTCAGTGGTTGCGGTTGCTGCTTGCTCTACTTGCGCTTGCTGATTACTGATTGCTTTGCTTGATTCACCGGTAATTGTTGAGGTTTGCTCAGAAGCGGCTGCAAGTTGTGTTGAACGTGAAATAATACCGGTGATTAAGCTACGTAAACTATCAATTAAGGTATTACAACTTTTCGATAATTCACCAAATTCATCTTTTGCGCTGTCATCTAAGCGTTGAGTCATATCACCACTGGCAACAATATCTAGAATACGATTTACTTCCGCTAATGGCTTAGTAATACGGTTAACCGTAATGATGGCTACAAGCACAGCGATAATAGTCGCAATGATCATACCTATCCATGTCCATAAATTAGCTGAGTTTACGTCACTACGTACGCCTTCTTGTAATGTAAATGCAACGCCACTGGCTTGTAATACTAATTCGTCAATTTGGCTAAGCGCTGTTCTAGTCGCTTTTTCAGACTCTGCTAATTCACGCTCGGTTGTGCTTATTGCGTCAATAAGGCGTTTTTTATTCGCTGAAAGGCTATCGTTACCTAAAATATTGCTCTCTAGGGTATCTACATAACCCTTTAAGTCATTAAACAAGCTGCTGTGACTTTGCTCTATCGCCGGCTTTATTAATGAAACGGTACGAACGACTTCTTCAAAGTAATACACTTGCTCGTTTTTGATAATATCGAGCGTGTTAAGCGTTTTAACGGTTAGCATGTCGGTGCTGCTGGTAACCACAGACATAAAGTTATTTTCAAGGTTATTAGCTGCTTGGTAAGCACGCGGGTGGTTATCTTCTAAGCCATCAATATCAATAATATCAAGTACCATAGAGTTAGCGTCTTCAGCCGCGAGTTCAACAGTTTCTAATTGAGCTTTGAGCTTTTTATTAAGCACTAACTGAGTGTTTTTGTCTTTCAGCAGACTCTCTATAATGTTTAAAAAACTTAAGTAGGTTTTTTCAACTTCAAGGCTGCTTTTGTTTAACTGTGGATCGTCTTTAACAACTTGTTGTAGTTCGCGGTGCAATTTATTAAATATTTGTTTTTGCTCTTCTATTTGCGCTTTTAACGTGGCGAGTTCTTGAGCCGATGTTATATGGAAACTAGCTTGAGCGGCTTTACTCATCAAAATAAATTCAGCTTGTAACTGAGCGCTCTTGTTTAATGCAGGAAGCGATAGCTGATTAACTTTTTGAGTTGAACGATCTATATTTGCTATTTTTATTAAAGAGTTACCGCCAATAATTAAAAGTAATAAAGTGATAAATATAAAACCACCCCAAATACGTTGACTCACTGTTAGATTCATATGGTTTTCCATTCAAAAATATGTCTATTAAAACTTATCGGCGCTTTCAACAATAAGTTAAGTAATTAAAAATAATTAATTTTTACTGTTAATAGTTAGTTGCTAAATTTACCGCAAAACTTAATTACAAACTAAGTCTTTTATTAAAGATAAAAAATAATATAGGCAATAACACTCGTTTACTGTCTATGTTTAACTCAATTATAAGAGCATTGCTATTTTTTACACATTATTGTGAATGTTTTGTAATTATACAATTTAACATCCACTCTTAAACTTAACAGATGTATTAACTTTTTTCAGTTTATTTAGACAAAAGTTGTGATTTTTCTGAAAATTTTTGCTTACTTTGCAGTTCTATTAGTGTCATTGAGCCACCCCATACGCAACCCGTGTCTAGAGCATAAAGGTGGTTGTAGGGCGTTTTGCCTTCAAGTGCTGCCCAGTGTCCAAAAATTAGGTCATGTTGAGCGTTCATAATGGCAGGATGAGAAAACCAAGGAATTAGTGATGATGAATTTGTTGTTGCTTCTTTTGCATTAAAATCGAGCAAATTATCAGGCGTAATAAAGCGCATGCGAGTGAAATAATTAACGATGTAACGAAATTTAGCAGCATCATCAAGTTGCTCCGTCCATTTTAGCGGGTGAGGCTGATACATGTTTTTTAAGAAGAACTTAGTGTTATCAGAACCATAGCATTGCTGCGCAAATTGAGCGTGCTTAATGGCTTGCTCGCACGACCAATCAGGGTTAAGGCCTGCATGAGAAATAAAACAATTATATTGTTCTAAATAAAGCGCTAAAGGCTGAGTTTGTAAAAACGCGATGTAGTGGGGCAGTTTACTACTGTTAAACAGTGCAGTGAGTTTGTCTTTGGGGTTAGGTGTAACGTTATTTAAATAACAGGCAATCATGTGTAAGTCATGATTGCCTAATGTGACGCTAACGCTGTCTTGATGTTGATAAATATAATCAAGGCACGCTTTAGAGTCTGGGCCGCGAGCGACAATATCACCCACTAAATATAGGTGATCTTTGCTAGGGTTAAAGTCGACTTGCTTTAACAATAAACTAAATTCGTCAAAGCAGCCTTGTAAATCACCTATTGCGTAGTCGGCCATTGTTACCTGTTTTTATCAGTGTAGGATATTAGGGCAGGCTAAGCGGAATACGTTTATGGGGGCTTTAAATTCAGCACCAAACTCGTTACGTAAAGTGTAATGTCCCTGCATGGTGCCTACCGGTGTATCTATTATTGCACCACTGGTATATTTGTAGCTTTCACCTGGGGCTATATCTGGGGTTTCACCCACCACACCTTCGCCTTGCACTTCTACTTCTTTGCCATTGGCATCAGTAATTAGCCAATAACGGCTAAGTAGCTTTGCACTGCATAAACTGTGGTTTTTTATAGTAACGGAGTAGGCGAACACAAACTTATCTAGTTCAGGTTGCGATTGCTCTTCTACATAAAACGTTTCAACAGATACCTTTACAGGTGATCCTATATTACTGCTTGTTGTCATAAATCCAGTTAGCTATATCAATAAATTGTTGTAACGACAGGCTCTCAGCTCGCAAAGTAATATCAATGCCAATGCTGGTTAATTCGTCAGCGGTTAGAAGGTTGCCAAGGCTGTTACGCAACGTTTTACGGCGCTGATTAAACGCTTCTAAACAAACGGTGTTTAATATTTTAACGCTTTTAGCGGTGCGCTGCTGTGCCTTTTTAGGGATTAAGCGAATCACCGCAGAATCGACTTTAGGTGCCGGTTTAAAGCATTCAGGCGGTACCTCTACCACAGGCATCGCATGACAATAATACTGAGTCATCACACTCAAGCGACCAAAGGTTTTACTACCAGGGCCTGCTACCATGCGCTTTACCACTTCTTTTTGCAGCATAAAGTGCATGTGCTCAATATGATCGGCAAATTCAAACAGGTGAAACAACAAAGGCGTTGAAATATTGTACGGCAGGTTGCCGAATACTTTTAGCTTTTTGTCATCTTTAACCAAGCTTGCAAAATCAAACTTCATTGCATCGCCTTGGTTTACGGTTAATTTTGGCCCTAAAAATGGGTGTTCAATTAAACGCTGGGCTAAATCTTTATCTAGCTCAACAACCGTTAAATGGCCACTTAAATCTGCAACAGGCTCGGTAATAGCGCCTAGACCTGGGCCAATTTCTACTAAATTATCTTGCGGTTTAGGATCGATAGCGGTGACGATTTTGTCGATGATTGACTCATCGAATAAAAAGTTTTGGCCAAAACGTTTACGGGCGCGGTGTCCTAAGTGTACTTTATCGGTCATTGATTCTGTGCTTTTTCATGGGCGAGCTTAATTGCTTCGCGGATCGCTAATTCAAAACTGCCAACATCAGCATCGCCTGTACCGGCTAAATCAAGCGCAGTACCGTGATCGACTGAGGTGCGAATAAATGGAAGGCCGAGAGTTATATTCACTGACTTACCAAATCCTTTGTATTTTAGCACAGGTAATCCCTGATCGTGATACATAGCCAGCACTGCATCGGCTTCATTTAGGTATTTATCTTGAAATAACGTATCGGCTGGTAAAGGACCGATTAAGTTCATCCCCTCAGCTCTTAATATGTCAAGTGTAGGCGTAATCGTGTCGATTTCTTCTCGGCCTAAATGGCCATCTTCACCAGCATGCGGGTTTAAGCCACAGACTAAAATGCGTGGTTGCTCAATACCAAATTTCGTTTTTAAGTCATGATTAAGAATATTAGCCACTTTAACTAGTCGCTCTTGCGTAATGGCACGAGAGACATAAGCAAGCGGAATATGTGTTGTTACTAGGGCAACACGCAGACCTTCGGTGGCTAATAACATAACTACATCGGCTGTACCTGATTGCTGAGCAAAGTACTCAGTATGGCCACTAAAAGAAATGCCGGCTTGGTTAATAATACCCTTGTGAACAGGCCCCGTAACAACGGCATCAAATGTGCCATCCATATTCTTTTCGCTGGCAATACGTAATGTATCTAACACGTATTGCCCATTGGCGTCATTAAGCACGCCAAGCTCAACGGGCTCTGCTAAATCAATCTGCTTAATATATAAGCTGCCTGCTGCTGTTGGCATTGCTTTGGCTTGTTCATCAAATTCAATTAATTTAATGTTTAAACCTAAATGCTTAGCGCGCTGTTTTAGTAGCGATGCATCTGCAATCGCTACTAGTTGCGCATCCCAGCTATGCTGTGCCAGTTTTAATAGCAAGTCTGGGCCAATGCCTGCAGGCTCACCTGGGGTTACCGCAATTCTTAAGGTCATAATTATTCGTCTATTGGGAAAATTTCAACATGGGCTTGTTCGCGCATTTCTTGCTGCCAGTTAAAGCTTTCCTCTTTAAATTTACGATTAAACAACATGCCATGTGCACGATTACGTTTAGCTTGCTCGGTCTTATCTGCAACACGTTTATCTAGTAACTGCACAATGTGCCAGCCAAACTGACTTCTAAATGGTTCGCTGATTTCGTTTTTATCAAGTGATAGTAACGTATCTCTAAACGCAGGCACGTAGGTGGTTGGATCAGTCCAATCGTATTGACCACCTTTAAGTGCTGAACCTGGGTCTTGTGAGTACTCTTTAGCAAGTTCTGCAAAGTCAGCATCGCCGGCGCGTAAATCTTTAACAAAGCCTGCTAGCATAGTGCGTGCTTTTTCTTCACTTAAAATGATTGAAGGCTTAATAAGAATATGACGAGATTTAACTTCAGTGGTTTCTACTACTTGGCGGCCACGTACGTCTTGTACTTTAATGATGTGGAAACCCGCACCGGAACGAAGTGGACCAATAATCGCATCTTTCTTTTTACCTTTTACAGCTTCTGCAAATAACGATGGCATTTCGTTAATGCCCATCCAACCTAATTGGCCGCCCTCAAGGGCCTTTGAGCCACTTGATGATGAAATGGCAATACGCTTAAATTCTTGGCCGTCTTGCAGCAGTTCAATAACTTTGTCTGCGCGTGTTTTTGCTGAGCTTACGTCGTCTGCACTTGCACCACTTGGAATATCGATAAGGATATGACCAATATCATATTCTTCGGCATTTTGGCCTTGGCTATCCATAATTTTTAGTAAGTTATCAATTTCTTGGTCGCTTACATATATACGGCGGTCTACGTTTGCACGCGTAACTTGTTGCGTGGTTATCTCTTTACGAATTTCTTCGCGGTAAGCTTGAAAGCTCTCACCCGACGCTTCAATAGTACGACGCAAATCAGCAATTGTACCGCCTTGCTCTTTAGCCATGTTGGCAAGGGTTTGGTCAAGCTGGCTATCTGAAATTTCTAAGCCCATACGCTCAGCCATCTGCATCATCAAGGTTTGATTTACTAAGCGTTCAATCGCCTGAACACGCAGTGTTTCGTCTTTTGGCAGCTGTTGGTTTTGTTCTTCTGCTTGTTTTTTTACGCGATCAACAATGGTGTCTACTTCACTTTTTAAAATAACGCCTTGGTTTACAATACCAATTACTTTATCTATTTCGACAGGGGCGGCAAATGCACTTTGGCATAAGCTGAACGTTAAAACTGCTGATGTTAATAATTTTTTTAAATTCATATTCTTTTTACTACTCTTACTAATAGTACTGTTGTAATGCTAAATACGGCTAAATAGATATAGTTATTTGTAAATTGTTACTATAAATAAAGCAGTTTAGTCATTAAGAAAATACGGCCTACGATAACCAAAAATACCTTGTTGTAATAATTTTTGAGCATCGTAACGGCTTTTACTACCAAGCCCTTTTAATACAAAATTCAAACGAATACTCGAATCAAAAGTGGCTTGGGGTTGCCCAATTGACTGATTTAAATCAGTTTCAATTTGGCGATGGCCAGTAATTTGGAACGCCCAACAGCACGATTCATACTGTAATCCACTAAATACTTCAATACTGCGGTTATTATCAAGATCGCGATGGTAACTTGCAATAAATTGCCACTCGTCACTGATAGGGATGCTTGTAAATAAGCCCGCTTGCTCGATTGTATTTCCTGAGACATCATTTGCATAGCGATGGTTCAATTGAACCAGCTGATTATCGTCACCTTTATAGTCTAAGGTTAAATTTGACTGGATAATTTGCTTGCCATCGGTGTCGTACTGAATACCACCCGATAAATACCAGCGGCGGTGCCAATGTAACATGGTTTGCGCTGCAAACAAGGCATTGTAGTTACTATCGCTATTAAGCCCTTGCTCTGTAGGCTTGGCTGAATCACTTAAATAAAATATTTGGCCTGCGCTGAAGTTAAATACTTCTTCATTTTTCTTATCAAATAAACGCGTTGTAGCCCCGAGCGTAAATTGATTAGCTGCGGCAATTCGGTCAACACTTGAAAAACGCGCATCCCTGAATAAACCAAAAAAGTCATCTTGTAACTTGGTGGTATCGTATAAGCCAATGTCAGACTGATCTTTATTAGGCGTATATAAATACTGAATTTGTGGCTCTAGAGTTTGAATACCATCGTCGATAAAAATTGAGGTGTCGCGCTCAAAGTTAAGCTGAGAATATAAGCGCACTTTTGGCAAAGTACGCGAAACATTATCGCTATACTGTGTACCCTGTAAATCACCGTCTTGTTTATAGTTAGTTTGCAATAAGCTCACTTCAGATAAAAACGACCATGCATACTCTTTGTAATCAAAGCGTGCTTTAGGCTCTATATGCACACGAGTGGCTTGGTCAATTACCGCAGAGCTGTTAGTAAAATGGCTCAGCTCGCCTGAAACACTAAAATCGAAATAATCAATTTTCCAAGGGGTGGTTTGGGTAAAGCTAATTTGTGGTAACGCCGTGTATGATTCTAAGTGGTCACCGAGTACTTCAAAGTTTTGCACTTTTATATCAGTACGCCACATTTCGCCCATATGGGTTAGCGAGCCGGTACGATAAAGCTGCGTATCGGTTTTACTGACATAAGCGGAGTTTAAATCAGTTAGGTAGTTGTCATCACTAACATTGGTAATATCAATACTGGCTCGCCAGTCTTCACCAATATAACTTTTTTGTTGCCAATGAAACAAAAAACGCTCGTTAAGCTCAGGCTCTGAGTCATCTTGATTTAAATATTCTACAGCCACTAAACCTTGGTGCTCTGGGGTTAAATATCTAAATTCAGTTTGTAATTGTAGCCCCTTACGTGACATATAACGCGGGGTAATAGTGGCATCATAATTAGGGGCAATATTCCAATAATAAGGCGTAATCGTTTCTAACCCATAGCGATCTGAACTTGAAAAGCTGGGCGTTAATAAGCCTGACTTACGGCGCTCATCGAGTGGGAAAGTAAAATAAGGTAAATAGAGTACCGGCGTATCTAAAATACGTAGCACGGCATTGTAGGTTTCGCCCCAGCCTTCTTCACGTGATAAGTTTATTTCATCGGCTTCAATAGCCCACATAGGCGTATTACCTGGGCACGCAGTAAAGCTTGCATTCATCAGCATTAAGCCAGACTTATCGATGGTGAGCTTTTCCGCGCCGCCTTTGCCTTGTTGTTGTGTTAGGCTGTATTGTGCGCCTAATAAACTAAATGCTGAGTTGTTTAAATCGGCATTTAAGCCCGAACTTTGTACGTGGCTTACATAATCGCGATAGGTAATTGGGCCAGTGGCATTAAGCAGGCCACGTTGTTTATCAATCAGTGCTGATTGTGCGGACAAACTCATGTTAACGGTGTTAATATCAACATTGCCAGTAAATTCAGCGCTTTGTGTGCCTAAAAGCTCAACGTCATCAGCGCTGATATCAACCGTTCCAAGCTCAAGGCCAGCAAGCGGTTGCCAAGCTCTGGTTTGCATTGAAGTGCCACAAAAATTGTGTGTCAGTTCAGTTTCGGCAAGCGATGGTGCGCTCAGTACGCTTAGCATCAAAATGCCCCAGGTTTTGCTCATTTATCGACCTTTATGCTCTGTGATTAGTTACAAGCTATACATAATAAAGGAAAACAATGGCAAAGTAATTAGTGAAAAATAGATAGCTTATAAAATGACACGCTTTGAGAGTTTACAACAGTTTATTAATACTCACTTTGGTGAGCAATCCTATGCGCTTAATGCAATAACCGCAGATGCCAGTTTTCGCCGTTATTATAGGTTAAACGCTGAAAATAAAAACTTTATTGTGATGGACTCCGATCCAAAAAAAGTTAACAACGTCCCTTATATTGCATTAAACAAGGTGTTTTCTGAGCAGGGGTTTTTATTACCATCCATTATTCATAGTGACGAGCAGCAAGGTTTTTTTATTCTAAGTGATTTAGGTAGCACCCATTTAGCTGACTTGCTTGATGATGGCAATCGCAGCGAATATTACCAGCAACTGATCAGTTTAAGTGCCAAGTGGGCAAAAACTCCAGCCGCGCCGTCAATGAATCCGTATGACCGTGACTTTATTGCATTAGAGTTGGATATTTTTAAAAATTGGCTGGTTAATGATTTTATTAGCGCAGAGCTCAGCGCTGAGCAGCAACAGACTTGGCAAACAAGCACTGCGCTGCTAATAAATACACTGCTTGAGCAACCTACAGTCACAATGCACCGGGATTATCACAGTCGTAATATTATGCGCTGCGAGCAGCAATGGGCGATTATTGATTATCAAGACGCGGTACAAGGCCCATTATGTTATGACTTGGTCTCGCTTTTAAGAGATTGTTACTTTAAGTTGCCTAATGACGAGCTTACTCACTTACTCGAGTTTGGCTATGACGAATTTAAGCGCCAAGGTTTAACTCATGAATCATTTGCAGAATTTAAATATTGGTTTGATTTAACGGGTTTACAGCGCCATTTAAAAGCGGCGGGTATTTTTTGTCGTTTATATTTGCGTGATGGTAAACAAGGTTACTTAGCAAATATACTCCCTACACTTGAATACGTAATAGAGGTGGCGGCACAATACCCTGAGCTTAGCGACTTATCGGCTTTGATAAAAACTAGCGTGGTGCCAAAAGTGCAACAGCGGTTAAAAGAGGAACAACCATGAAGGCGATGATATTAGCCGCTGGGCGCGGTAAACGTATGATGCCGCTCACCGCAGAGTTACCTAAGCCTATGTTATGTGTAGCGGGAAAACCACTGATTGAGCATCATATTATGCGCCTAAAGGCTGCAGGTATTACTCAAATAATAATTAACCTTGCGTGGCAAGGGGATAAAATAAAAACCTATTTTGCAGATGGGCGCGCGTGGGGCGTGACTATAACCTATAGCCAAGAAGTGACGGGCGGGCTTGAAACCGCAGGCGGTATTATTCAAGCGCTTCCTTTACTTGGTGAATCATTTATTGTGATTAATGGGGATGTTTACAGCGACTACGATGTCAGTGCATTAATGCAGCTACATTTACAGCCTAAAGAGGCGCACATTGTATTGGTTGAAAACCCTGCGCATAATCCTGATGGCGATTTTGCACTGAGCTACTTACCGACAAATAGCCAGCGGTATACCTTTTCAGGGATAGGGCGTTATCAAGCTGACTTTTTTGAGGGGCTAGCCCCAGGCATTCGGCCATTAGGCCCTTTGCTACGTGAAAAATTAAATGAACATTTAGTCTCCACTGAACTCTATATTGGCCAATGGGACGATATAGGCACACCAGAGCGTTTATCGGCTCTTAACCAACAACTAGCGCCATAAGCTAAATATAAAACATTAGAGGTAAGTTTTAAAATGTGGGGAAAAATTCTCGGTTTCTGTTTTGGTTTTATGTTTGGCAAAATATTTGGTGCCATTTTAGGCTTATACCTAGGCCATATGTTTGATAAAAGCTTAAAAAAAGACTTTGATAAAGCTGGCGGCTTTTCTAACCTTTTTAAAGGCGATGATGTTAACGAACGCCAAGCGTTGTTTTTTTCGAGTTGCTTTGCGGTAATGGGACATATTGCCAAGTCGAATGGCCGTGTTAGCGAAACCCACATTAAAGCAGCGACGCTGTTTATGGATGAAATGGGCTTAAAAGGCGAAGAGCGCCGTGAAGCGCAGCAGGCGTTTCAATCGGGTAAAGACAGCGACTTTTCACTCAAAGATACGGTTTATGATTTTAAAGAACGTTTTGCTAAACGTTATGATTTACTGCAGTTATTTTTAGAAATTCAAATCCAGATGGCGTTTTCTGACGGGGTACTTGCTGCACAAGAAAAGCAATTACTGCAAGAAGTTAGTAAGCAGCTAGGTGTGTCTAAAGCACACTTTGCCTTTGTATTAAAACGTTATCAAGCAGAGTTTAACTTTAGGCAGCAACAACAGCGTTTTAAACAGCAGCAAAGTCAAAGTAGCAGCTACCGTGAAGGCTCAGGGCATCATGTACCACCAAGTAATGATATGAACCGTTCGCAAGCATTGGCCTTATTAGGGTTAAATAAAGACGCATCGCAACGTGATATTAAAGTAGCCTACCGAAAGCTCATGGCTCAGCACCATCCTGATAAGCTCGTATCGCAAGGTTTACCTAAGCATATGATGGAAGTCGCGGTTAAAAAAAGCCAAGATATTCAAGCGGCATACGAGTATTTAAAAAAGGCGGCGTAAAAACCCGTCTATTTCTTTGCTTAGCCGCGCATGTTGCTGCGGCGCATCGCGTAATCCAAACAGCTGGCGCTGGCGATAATCAAACTTTGCATTTCGATTAACCCAACGCTGGCGGTTTTTAAGATTCATTAAAATATCATTACTGTCTGTAGCAAAATAAATATCTAACAAAGCGGGGGTGACCAAAGATGTTATTTGGCTTAACTTTGCATTGCGTTTTGTATTAGGAAGGTAACTGCTCAAACTAATGAAGGCGTTTATTTTTGAGTCTGAAAACTCAGCGTAATGCTCCAATAACACCCCAGCACTGGTGCCTTGTGCAATAACAACAATATTCTCAGACTCAATCGCAGCCTGCTGATATAAAGCGTCGTAGCGAGCGAGTAGTTTTAACTTGTAATTGTCTACCACCTCAGTATTTACTTGCTCAACATAGTCAGCATGATGGGGCTGTTTTTGTGTACTGGTGTTTGGCTTAGTATTTGCGTTGGCTGTTTCATCATTTGTGCCCACAGAATCATTAGTCGTTTTTGCTGTGTCATCTTGGGCTGCTTGCCAATCTATATCAGGAACTGTCATCGCATAAGAAGTGTACCCATGATTATTCAGCTCTTTACGCAAAAAGTTCATGCCGGAATTGTTTGTGGGCGTTGATTGCCAGTCAGGAATGAGTATGACTACCCCTCTAAAGTCGGCGCTCATATATTCACTGTATAAAGTTAAAAACTCAGTATCACCAGCTAAAATAGACTTTACTTCATCACTTTGGGCTAGGTGAGAGATATCCGCATCAATATTTTTTGAAAAGGGAGGAGGAGCGAGATACTCAGCACTAAGTACTTGAAAACTGATTAATGCACAGCCAAGCGAAAGAGTAGTAATAATGACTTTAAACATCTGCGTAATAAACATAATAAGCTTTTAATTTAAATCTTATTTATGTATCGGCGTAGCACTCTTAAAGTTTAGCTATTTACTACAAATAACTAAAAGATTAATCCGTATTAAAAGTCGGGGTCAGCTTCAAACGTGAGTACTTGCTCTGTAACAGGATGCTTTAGTTGCAGCATTTGTGCATGTAGCTGTAATCGAGGTGCCGCAGCAAGTGCGTCTTTGTGGGCATATAAACGATCGCCTAAAATAGGGTGGCCTAAGCTTAGCATATGTACTCGCAGCTGGTGGGAACGCCCTGTAATAGGAGTAAGCTCTACACGGGTTGCCTGTACTTCACGTTCAAGCACTTTAAAATGGGTAAGCGAAGGTTTGCCATTGTCGTGATCAACCATTTGCTTAGGGCGGTTCGGCCAATCACAAATAAGCGGTAAATCAACGGAGCCGGTTTCATTTTCAAGCTGTCCATAAATTCGCGCAATGTAACGTTTTGCCGTTTCGCGCTCTTGAAATTGCATACTTAAATGCCGATGAGCGGCTTTGTTCATTGCCAAGCAAAGTATTCCTGAGGTAGCCATATCTAAACGGTGAACAATTTTAGCCGTAGGAAAAACACGGTTGACGCGATTAATTAAGCTATCGGCATGTTTTGGGTCTTTACCTGGTACGGTGAGTAACTCGCTAGGCTTATTTACAATAAGTAAATCATCGTCTTGAAACAGTATAGTTAAATACGGGCTCATAGGGGGATTGTAGTTAACTAACACGGCAGACCTCAGTGATTTTGAAGTGCGCTATTTTAGTGGAGTGAGGTCTTAGGCTCAAGTAAAAAGCGCGATATAAATATCGCGCTTTCTTTTTATACACACACGTTAGTAATCTTTAACTAACGACTGACAGCTAGGTTCTCTAGTGCGAAACCACAATCAAACGAATCGCATCGAGTTTTAACTGCGCTTTTTCAATATGTGCGGTGAGCTCATTGCGTTGTTTATCGTAAAAGGTAATTTCCTCTTGGCGAATGTTTGGATTAATTTGTTTCAGTGCAACTAATCGCTGTTGCTCTTCGCTCAACGATGTTTGCATTTTTGCTAATGACTCGGCACGAATAAAATCCAGCTTTTGTTGCGCCATGTCTTTTGCGGTATTGATCATTGGATGAACCGCACTTTGCAATGCACCGGCTAATTTACTTGCTGTTTGACGACCTACCGCAGATAGTTGCTGATTAAAGCCATCAAAACCAACATTTTCACCTAAGTTATTACTGCTCTTATCGAGTAAAATACGAATTGGCGTAGGGGGTAAAAAGCGACCCACTTGCAGGACTTTTGGTGCCATGGCTTCGGCAACAAATATTAGCTCAACAAAAAAGGTGCCTGGTGGTAACTTTTTGTTTTTAAGTAACGCCACCGATGAACTACCAAAATCATCATCACAAATCATATCCATAGTGCCTTGCACCATAGGGTGATCCCAACTAATAAAGTGCACATCTTCCTGAGAAAGCGCGGTATCGCGGTCAAAGGTTACTGTCATACCATCGTCTTTTAGCGATGGGAACGAAGCGTTTAACATGTGCTCAGTGGGCTTTAAAATAATGGTGTTTTCACCTTTATCTTCTTGGCTTACACCAAAGGTGTCGAACACGTTGATCATGTAGCTTGGCAGTTCAAACTGGTTATCGAGCTTTTCAATGTCAGCTACAAGTGAGTCAGCAGCACCTTGTCCCGATGAATGTAGCTCTAGTAAGCGATCTCGACCACTTTCCATTTGCTTACGTAATATTGCATTCTTTTGTGCTACTTGCTCAAGGAGTGGATCTAGCTCATCTTCATCACAATTATGAGCTGCAATGTACTCAAGTAAATCTTCGCTAAACTCTTTATACAGCAACTGCCCAGTGGTTGATGTGCTTTCAAACGCATCTAAGCCTTCGTTATACCAACGCAGTAGTACTTCTTGTGCTGTGTTTTCAAAGTAAGGCACGTGAATGTTCACATCTTGTGTTTGCCCTATACGGTCTAATCGACCAATACGTTGCTCAAGTAAATCGGGGTTGAGTGGTAAATCAAATAACACTAAGTGATGTGAGAACTGGAAGTTACGACCTTCTGAACCAATTTCTGAACACAGTAATATTTGTGCGTTATCGTATTCATCGGCAAAGAATGCCGCAGCGCGATCACGTTCAATAATCGACATGCCCTCGTGGAACACAGAGGCTTTAATTGCTTCGCGTTCACGTAATATTTGCTCCAGGCTAATTGCTGTTTCGGCTTTAGCACAAATAAGCAGTACTTTTTCACGCTTGAGTGTTTTTAGCGTTTCGATTAGCCAATCTACACGGGGGTCAAATAATCCCCAACTTGCGCTTTCACCTTCAAATTCTTGAAATATTTTTTCAGGGAAAAGTGCACGTTGCGCACTGAGTTCGGCATTTTGAATGCCACTCATATTACCCAGTACGGTCATTGCTGTTTTGTATTGCTTAGGTAATGCCATTGGGTAGGCATGTAATTTACGGCTAGGGTAGCCATCAATGCCACTGCGGCTATTTCTAAATAATATGCGTCCAGTGCCATGGCGATCTAATAACATATTGAGTATTTCTTTGCGTGCAGCAAGGTCGCCTTGTTGGGCTTTTTCAAGGATATCGGTGATATCTGTTTCTTTTAATAGCTCAATTAATGTGGCCTTTGCGCTGTCATCCAGTGCTTGTTCTTGTAATAACTGATTAGCAGCTTCGGCAACGTCTTTGTAGTTTGCTTCTTCTTCTTTAAACACGTCATAGTCGTAAAAACGATCTGGGTCGAGCAGTTGTAAACGAGCAAAATGACTACGATGACCCAGTTGGTCTGGCGTAGCGGTAAGAAGAATTAGCCCTGGAATATCTTGGCTCAGCTCAGCCATACGTTGGTATTCGGCACTAGGTTTATTGTTATTAATACTTAAATGATGCGCTTCATCGATTACTAATAAATCCCAGTCGGCCAACGTAGCTTGTTCAAACCAGCGTTTTTTCTTGGTTAAAAACTCAAGGCTAGTAAGTACCAGTTGCTCGGTATCAAATACATTGGGTGAATCAGCAAACGCTTCGTCGCAGCGTTCTTCATCAAAAATTGAAAAACGTAAATTAAAACGGCGTAGCATTTCTACTAACCATTGGTGTTGTAAGTTCTCAGGCACAACAATAAGTACACGGCTGGCACGACCGGTGATAATTTGTTGATGTAAAATCATGCCCGCTTCGATGGTTTTACCTAAGCCTACTTCATCAGACAGTAATACCCGTGGTGCAAAACGTTTACCGACTTCTTGAGCAATATAAAGCTGATGCGGAATAAGATTAGCGCGTTGACCAATTAAGCCTTTAATAGGTGATTGCTGACGTTCAAACTGATGTAACCAGGTTTGATAGCGCAAAGTATACCGATCAAAACGGTCTACTTGGCCCGCAAATAAGCGGTCTTGCGGTTTATTGAACTTGATAAAGTGATCTAAAAAAGTTTCTTTTAATTGTACTTTTTCACCGGTATCAACACGCTCTCCGTGATAGCACAATAACTCACCCTGCACTTCAATAGACTCGACTTGTAATTCCCATTCTTCAACGCTTCGGATCACATCACCAGGATTAAATGCTACGCGGGTTACCGGTGCTTCTGCAGAAGAATAAACACGGTTTTCACCACTGGCAGGAAATAAAATACTGACCTGGCGGCCATCAATGGCAACAACGGTGCCCAATCCTAAATCTGACTCTGTGTCACTTATCCAACGCTGACCTAAGGAAAAATTCATGTATGTCTCGTCTATGAAGAAAAAGGCGGCTATGTTACCTGTTAGATAACACCACTGCAAGGCGCTATTTGCCTGACTTTTAATTAATTTTATAAGTATGAATTATTACCAACCCTAAGCGCTCATTAGTGCGTCGATTTTGTGGAAAATTCAAACTAAATGATATTTGTCATAAAACAGACTTTTATGACAAATAGACTAAACTCAAATTATATCTAAGTAATTAATCAAGTTTATTAGTAACCACTGATTAGTTTATTGGGTATAGCATAAAAATCATAAAACGTAAGGAAAGTACTATGGGAAAAGCTTCAAATTTTGATAGTAAAATGTATGTGCTAGATACCAATGTATTACTTCACGAACCCCTCGCGTATTTGTCATTCCAAGAGCACCAAGTTGTTATCCCAATGACCGTATTGGAAGAACTTGATCATATAAAAGATAGAAAACACGATGTGAGCCGCGATGCGCGAGTGGCTATTCGTGGCTATTCGTGGCCTTGATGGGGTGTTGAGTCAGGCAACTCCCGAACAAATGTTACAAGGTGTGGCGCTGCCAAGGAATAAACAAGGCGGATCGACAGGCAGCTTAATTATTGTAAACGACCATTTATTTGCCGATTCTATTTCTGGTTTGCCGGGCAATGAAAACGACCACCGTATTATTAATTGTGCGGTGCATTTACAAAACCAGCACAGCGATAAAAAAGTCATATTAGTAACTAAAGATATTAACATGCGCTTAAAAGCCAAAGGGGCGGGGCTTAAATATGTTGAAGACTATCGTACTGATCAATTAATTGACGATATTGATTTACTCACCAGTGGTTATAAAAAAATTGAGGGCGATTTTTGGCAGCATGTCGGCCAGTGTAATACTGAGCAACACGGACGTGAAACAGTTCATCATATCCCTAAAGATTTAATTCCTGATGTGTTTTGTAATGAATATTTACTTGATGATGGCGATCAGTTTGCCGCTAGAGTTAAATCGTATGATGGTGAGCATATTACCATTAAAGATATTGGCGCAGAGCGATTGATGCATCAAAGTGCATGGGGAATAAAACCAAAAAATATTTACCAAGCAATGGCTATTGATGCCTTGCTCGACACGTCTATTGAGCTTGTTATTTTAACCGGTCCAGCGGGATGTGGTAAAACTTTACTGGCACTTGCGTGTGCGCTAGAGATGGTGATTGAAAAAGGTATTTACGACAAAGTCATTGTAACCCGTAATACCCCTGAAATTGCTGAATCAATAGGCTTTTTACCTGGCACTGAGGAAGAAAAAATGGCGCCATGGTTAGCGGCGATCACCGATACCTTGGAGGTGTTGCATAAAGGAGATGAGAACCCAATTTCGAGTCGTAATTACATTATGGAAAAAGCCAATATTCAGTTTAAGTCGGTGAACTTTATGCGTGGGCGAAGTATTCAAAATGCGGTGGTGATTTTACAACCCCGAATTGGAAAGATTTTAAAGTTTTTACCCCCTTGTTTTTATTGGCCTGTAGAAAAAGTAAAAAGAATTTCTCTAAACATGGATTTTTGTAACGACTTTAAGCATTCCCACAATAGCCAATCTTTACAGAGTATTTGTTATTTGGGATGTAAGTACAACACGCATTCTAGCAACGATGCAAACTTTTGGAGGGCTGCGTCATGAAAAGCTCTGTTGAAAACCGAAACCCTCGTGTTCTTGACACGTCTGCGTTGGTTCATGATCCAAAAAGTATCCTGTCATATCAAGATGATATTTACATCTGTCTAACAGTTCTAGAAGAATTAGATAACTTAAAAGAAAGAACTAACAAATCGGTTAGTGCTGATGCTCGTGTATGTATTCGTATGCTTGAAGATATAATAAATGGGCACAGTGCAGAAGAGATGGAAGCTGGTATTCCACTGCCTTCTACTGAAACAGCTAAACGAGGAAAACTGTTTATTGGAATTGATACCCAGCTCGATATGGCTAAAGAGTTAAAGCACGGTATTGGAAGTGACGCTGACAATAGAATAATTAACTATGCACTGTATCTTCAGAAGGACTTAGATAAAGACGTAGTAATTGTTAGCCGTGACATTAATATGCGCTTGAAAGCTCGAACCGTAGGGGTCATGGCAGAAGACGTTGCCGTAGATAATCAAATATCAGATATTGATCTTTTATACACAGGGGTACAAGCCTTTAAAGGAGATCTTTTTGATCGAATTAAATCAGACAAAGACTTCAAGGTTTCAGGAGAAGTTTATACTTTCCCAATAAGTCTATTTAATGATGAAGTTCAGCCAAACATGTATTGGTACGATGAAGCTGGACACATTGGGCGAATTTCAGAAGTAACAGATACTGAGGTATTCACAAAGTTATTGCCTCGTAAACAAGAAAAAGTATGGGGCATTTTGCCTAAAAATCAGCGTCAGGCAGTAGCTTTAAGCCAATTAACAGATCCATATTATGACTTAAATATCATCCTTGGCCCTGCTGGCTCCGGAAAAACTTTTTTAGCAGTTGCTTCGGCGCTGCATCAAGTATTGGAGTTAAAAAAGTACAAAAAAATCGTTGTGGTGCGCTCCAGAGACTTTATGGACGATGATCCGGGGTTTTTACCCGGTGACCTGACAGAGAAATCAATGCCGTTATTAGCAGGTATAACAGATGCGCTTATATCAATGCATTCAGGTGATAACAATGAAGGTAATATTAGTGCAACTGTTGAGCATGTGATCGAAAAAGCCAATATAGAATTTACTAGTATGGCTTACTTCCGAGGTCGTTCAATAGACGATGCTGTTTTAATCATTGATGAAGCTCAAAACATGACTAGAGCGCAAATTAAGGGCATGTTAAGCCGTGGTGGCAAAAATTGTCGCACAATCGTGTTGGGCAACTTAGCCCAGATTGATGATAAGTTTGTCACACCCGCATCTTCAGGTGCTAGCGCGGCTGTTAACGTGTATAGAAACTATGAAAAAGGCTCAGTATTGATATTTGATGAAGTAGAGCGTAGTAGCTTGGCTGAATTCACTGAAAAGAACATGTAGGCATCAAACTACAATTCACATTTCCTTATAATATTGCGACAATAGCCACTGCTTTTTGCAGTGGCTTTTCAGAGAAGCCCGTTCCCACGAAAACAGGACGAAATGGATTTACTCTGAACTAAAAGATTAAATATTCACAAAAACTGAGTGACATAGGTGCGTGGCCTAGCGTTGCCGTTTTTTGGTGTATTGATGTCTTTTAATAAAGAAGACCTGCTAGTAAATATAAAAAGGCAGGCAAAACGATTATCTAAATTATTAACTATTCCCCTTGGACAAGCCCAAGAAGCCCTAGCTATTTGTCTGTATGACTGTAACAGTTACAGCGATTTACTAGTAAAAATAAAAGCTGAATCCTTTGACAACCCATTGATAGCACTGTCTGCTCTCTCACCAAACTCGGAAATATTTTTAGTAAAAATATTAGCTAGCCACCTAGATAGCATCATTGGAAATTTTGAAAAAAAATTTCCCGGTTCCAATATAAATGAAGAATTAGTCATATCCCTTTTCGGACTTAGCTTTGATGAGTTCAAAGCCAAAATTTCTGACTGATTTTGTACAAATCCGTAAGTTGCCATTTAAAAATTTAGCGATATTATGAGTGAAAGGTTGTGCGGACAGCCTACGCCTACACATGTTTTTCGCCTTGAAAAACGTGAACAGTGAAGCGGAGCATCCGTAAAAATTTGGTTATTTGAACAATAAATAAAGCAATGTGTTGGTAGGCCATTGTTTATTGGAAAGTTGTTTGGAGAACTAAGTGATCTCACTTTATCAATTAAAGAATAAGCTCAATAAACAAGCAAAAGAGTTTGCTGAGTTATTAGAGTTTCCTGATCTTTACGCCCAAGGCCTGTGGGCTAGAGGTGTTTATAACTGCCCTCATTTTTCTGATACCCATAAATATCTCTCTGAAGTATTTGAAAAGAAAAAGCTGGACTCAATTCTAAAGCACGATTCCCTGAAATATTTAATGATCAACGAATACGATGATCAAGAAATTATTGAATCGCTTCATAAAGAAATTGAGTCAATGGCAAACCGTATTGAAAGCCTGATGCTGGTAGATATCGAAACATTAGAGTTAGTTTCAGTGATATACCAAGTTTTAGGGTTGCCTGAAAATGCCAAGTTTATTGTAAATACAGGTGCAGACTTCCGCTTAGAGTGGCGACCATACTTTGATGCCTTTGATGATCCGTTGATAGTTCAATATGCAGATTTAAAAGTTCATGGTTGTTATTTCAGGCTAATCGCTTGCAAGTTTCCGTTTGAAAAGCTTTCCTTGGATGACATTAGAAAATACATGTACATCAATCATGTAAACCATAATGGTGAGTTTGAAGGCTGTATTTCTGAAGGAAATACATTTTCTAAGCATGTGCACTGGCTGGTGTTGACACTTGAATTATTCAGTAGCGGCAAAGTAAATAAGGCTCAGTTCAATCCAACAACCTTCAAAATCGAAGGTATGCGCTATTTGGTATATGGCTTCCCATTGATTCCTTCCTTTGTATCTGATTGGCACAAACCTGATTTATGTCTACGAGTCAAAAATCTAGATGGCGATCAGAAGTTCATTGTTCGTATCGAACAGCAAGATCTTGTTTTTTATGCGAGGCGCGTTGATACCAACTTTTTTAACACAATCGATTATGAAAAATACATTTCGTTGTATCAATCTAGTGTTCTGTCACATTTTGATGCTGACAACAATTTGCTTAAAGTTGATGGGGTTAAATATCTAAGTTTTTTTCGTCCTTTTTCTGTAGAAGATATGAAAGGAGTTCAAGCATGAGACCTAGAGTAAAACTAACCAACGCAAAACTTATCTCAATTCAATCTGATACAGAGGAAAAAGTTGAACGGGTGCTTTACGGCACATTTGCTGACGAAAATGAAAATGGTAAAGAAGGAGATGCTTTATTCACGATAAAGGTTTTGGAAATCAATGGTCTAGAAAGTAAGTGCTTTGGTGTTGACTTTTATATCTTAGATGCTGAATCTAAAGAGTTTGATGTAAATGCATTTGAGTTTAATTTAATGCATGAGTGTATGTATTCTCCTAATGAGTTATTAGAGCTGCGAGATATGCTCCCGGCTAGTTATTAGTAAGGGAATACGTTGGATAGAATATATTTAAAGGATGCCTACATAGTATCTGTTTACGACTATAAAGAATTTGAAAAAATATTTCTTGGCGAGTTTTTATCAGGGGGGGTTATTGAAGATGAAACATTCAGGTTTCGGCCATTTCAGCAAATCGTGACTTCAAAGATTGTTAGCAAATCTGCTGATGAGGATAAGTTAGAAATATACACACATAGTGGGAGTTGTTATGTGATTGATGCTGACCATAAGTTAATTGATATTTCATTTGTTGAACTGGTTGTTATGAGAGCAGGAGCTTATTCGGCAGATCGAGTTTTAGAAATGAGAGAGCAACTTAAGTCTCAAAATAAAAGCCATTGAATAGCGAAGATAAGAAGTCTGATGAGATTATTATTTGTCACTTACCTCTTTGAAAAATTTGACGATAATCAAATATTCATAAATGTTTATACAGCATCAATTGACTTAGTCAAAAATTTGCATTAGTATTAGAGATGTATATTTGTAAGAGAATTTTATGTCTAAAGCATTTTCAAAAGTCTTAGTAATGACGCTTATGCTGGTTGCCTTTGTAGGGCAAGCATTTGTGTATTGCGAAATGTCATCAGGTTCTCACGAATCACACATGAACATGAACATGGATCATGGTGATATGAATAAAAGCAGTAATGGTCAATCAGAAGATTGTTGTGACGTTGAATGTATTTGTCCTGCAAATGCTTGCTCATCTACGACAGTCCTAAATTCCAGTATTGATTCGACAGATATTCAAATATTCAGTGAATCTGTAGCTGCTCTGCAATCTAAACAACCTCATTCAATTTCCACTTCCCTTTATCGTCCACCAATTTTTGCCTAATACAGGATTAGTGCGTCCAAATTTCTCGCACATGTAATTAATTTTTCTGTTAGTCAATATAGCGTCGTAGCGCTATAGATATTTTCCAGCGATGTCTGGGGGCAAAAATGATCAATAAGTATTTAAAAATAGCAGTAGTAATGCTGCTTTCACCTGCGTTTGCAAACGCCAACGAACATAACCATGCACACAATAACGACGTAACACCTTTGGAGTTAATCGTTTATAAAACCCCTACTTGTGGGTGTTGTAAAAAATGGATAACTCATATTGAAGACAAAGGGATCGTTGCGCATTCCAAAGATTTCCGAAACATCGGCAACATCAAAACTAAGTATGGTATCAAACCTAATTACCGTTCATGCCACACGGCAGTGAGTAGAAATGGATTTGCCTTTGAAGGTCATATACCTGCTAAATTTATTCAGCAGTTCTTATCAGAAGAACATCCCAATGCGATTGGGCTTTCAGTTCCAGCAATGCCAGTTGGCTCTCCCGGTATGGAAGTCGATGACCGCTTTATGCCATACAACGTGTTAATTCTATTTAAAGATGGAACGAGCAAAGTCTATGCAAAAGTTAAGACATACGAGGAGCAATTCTAATGAAATTGAACTCTTCAAACCTTACTTCACTTTCAACTGCATTAATACTCGGCTTATCTGTATTCTCAGCTCAAGCTGAGAAAGTAGTGTCGCTTGAACAAGCTATCACCTTAGCTCAGCAAAATGATCCTTGGCTTCATGGTAGCCGATTGAAACAAAGTGCAGTTGAAAATAGAAGTATTGCTTCAGGTACTTTGCCTGATCCGAAAGTATCGCTAGGGATAATGAATTTACCAACAGATACTTGGGATTTAGATCAGGAAGGAATGACTCAGCTAAAGGTTGGCGTCTCTCAAATGTTTCCGAGAGGCGACAGTCTAGAGATCAAGAAAGACCAGTTACAAATTGAGTCCACGAAATTTCCACTGTTACGAGAGGATCGTAAAGCTAAGTTGATAAGCCAAGTGTCACAACTTTGGTTAGATGCTTACTTAGCCCAACAAACTATTAAATTGATTGAAGATGATTGGTCTCTCTTTGAGCAGATGGCGGAAGTGGCTAAAGCTAGCTATTCAAACGTTGTTGGTAAAACTAGACAGCAAGATGTTATTCGTGCTCAGTTGGAAATCGTGCAGTTAGATGACAGATTAACTTCGCAAAAGCAGAAACTAGAAACGACAATCGCTCGTCTCAATGAGTGGCTTCATATTTACGATGCGGATCGTTTGAATGAATCATTCAACTTTGACGCGCAACCATTAGAGTTTAGCGTCTCAAAAGAATTGCCTTCGATTCAATTGAATAATCCAACAGTCCTAAAAGCATCTAATTACTCAAGAAATCTATTGGCTCAGGAGCTTTCGAATCACCCAGCCATACTTGCGATTGATATAAAACGCAAAGCTTCAGAAAAAGGAATTGAGTTAGCCAAACAGCAATATGAGCCGCAATGGGGTGTTAATGCTAGTTATGCCTATCGCGACAATATGCCCTCTGGTGATAGCCGAGCTGATTTATTTTCTGTTGGGGTAACGTTTGATTTACCCTTGTTTACCGAGAACAGACAAGATAAGCAAGTTGCAGCTTCTATTGCAGATTCAGAGACTATTAAAACCGAGAAACTATTACTGACAAAGCAAATGATCAGTGTTTTAGAAAAAGAACTAAGACAGCTTAAACGCTTATCAGATAGACAATCTATCTATCAAGAACAACTCCTTAAACAAACTCATGACCAAGCAGAAGCGTCATTGACAGCCTACACAAATGATGATGGCGATTTTGCCGAAGTTGTTCGAGCAAGAATTGCCGAATTAAATACCAGAATATCAGCTTTAAGAATTGATGTTGACGCACTTAAAACAGTTGCTCGTATCAACTATTTCTTTGCGCATTCTCAATCTAACTCAAATGCTGAACATAAGTCGATGCAAACTTCACACAAAACTAATCAGCACTTATCCAGTCAGCAATTTGGAGAAAAATAATGTCAACGAATACAAAAACAATTATTGCCATCATCATTGGGGCAGCACTTGGTGCTGGAGCATTGAGTTTATATCAAGGTACTGGCTCAAACAGTAATAGTAATGAAGCAACATCAGGAGAAAAAAAGCCTCTGTATTGGGTTGCACCGATGGATTCTAATTACCGCCGGGACAAGCCCGGTAAGTCGCCTATGGGGATGGATTTAATTCCAGTGTATGAGGAAGGATCATCTGGTGATGACTTTGGCCCCGGAGCAGTAAAAATTGCGCCTCATGTAGTGAATAACCTTGGGGTTCGCACTGCACCTGTTGAACTGAAAAATATGCATACTGAAATCTCAACGGTAGGTTATGTTCAATATGATGAAGATAAGCTAATTCATATCCACCCACGGGTTGATGGCTGGATTGATAAACTTTACATCAAAGCAGCAGGTAACCCTGTAGAGAAAGGGCAGCCTCTTTATACACTATATTCTCCTCAGTTAGTTAATGCTCAGGAAGAGCTGTTAATAGCGTTAAAGCGCAACAATAGTTCTTTAATTTCAGCAGCCAAAGATCGCCTAAAAGCGTTACAGCTTTCAGCAGACTTTGTTCAAAAGCTAGAAAAGACACGAAAGGTTCAGCAAACAATTACCTTTTATTCACCACAAGCAGGTGTTGTCGATGGTTTGAAGGTTAGAGAAGGTTTTTATGTAAAGCCGGGAAACACCTTATTAAGCATTGGCCAGCTAGATCAAGTTTGGGTTGAAGCAGAAGTGTTTGAACGTGACGCAGCCTTAATTAAAAAAGGACTTCCTGTATCAATGACACTGGATTATTTACCCGGTGAGGACTGGGCTGGTGTCGTTGATTATGTTTATCCAACATTGAACAGTAAAACACGCACACTCCGAGTGAGATTGAAATTTGATAACACAGACTATCAATTAAAACCAAATATGTTTGCACAAGTCTCTATTCACGCTAATCAAGCTGATAGCACCATCCTCGTGCCTAAAGAAGCCGTTATTAGAACAGGTAAACAGGACAGAGTAGTACTTGCGTTAGGTGATGGGCAATTTAAATCTATTGAAGTGACTATTGGCCGGGTTGATATCGACAGCATCGAAATATTAGACGGCTTAAATGAAGATGACGTTGTGGTGACATCTGCCCAATTCTTGATTGATTCTGAATCAAGTAAAAGCTCTGACTTTAAACGAATGACTCATGATGAAGTGCCTAACTCTGTTTGGATACAAGGGGATGTTAATAGTGTTATGGCAGGGCACCGCATGGTTAATATTTCACATGGCCCTGCTGAAGCTTGGGATTGGCCTGAAATGGTTATGGATTTTACTGTGGCTGAAAAAGTCGATATTGACTCATTAAAGTCAGGTCAATCTTTGCACTTTGAAGTGAGCAAAACCGAAGAGGGTGGATATGAAGTTACTGGAATTCATATCATGAGTGAGCCTGCTGATATGAGTGAAGAAGTATCATCAGCAACAGTATCAGGTTTAATTAATGCGATTGATATTGATACACGGATTCTAAATATTAGCCGAGGCCCAATAGAGAAGTGGGATAGACCTGCTGCGACGATGGATTTTATCGTCGCGGACAATATAGAAATAGTTGATTTCAATGTTGGTGATAATGTCACTTTCACTTTTGAGGTTAGGGATGACTTAGTTATCACTGACATTTCTCTTGAATCAGATGAACAACACGGCAAGGAAAATAAGCCGGTCGTTGATCACTCGAATCATTAAGTTGGGAGAAAAATAATGATTGAATCAATTATTAGATGGTCAATTGGCAATCGCTTCTTTGTTATCTTAGCTACCTTAATTTTGATTGGTGGTGGGCTATTTTCAATAAAGAATACGCCTGTTGATGCACTACCAGATTTATCTGACGTTCAAGTAATAATTAAAACGAATTACCCCGGTCAGGCACCGCAAGTTGTTCAAGATCAGGTTACTTATCCACTGACAACTGCAATGTTGTCTGTTCCCGGCGCTGTTACTGTTCGTGGCTATTCATTTTTTGGTGACTCATTTGTTTACGTCATCTTTGACGAAGACACTGACTTATATTGGGCAAGGAGCAGAGTACTTGAATATTTAAGTCAAGTAGCCCCTTCACTACCCGCTAGTGCGCGTCCACAACTAGGGCCAGATGCGACAGGTGTTGGCTGGGTTTACCTATATTCTCTTGTAGATAAAACGGGCAACTTGGATATTAGCCAATTGCGTAGTATTCAAGATTGGTTCTTAAAATATGAATTGCAAACTGTCCCCGGAGTGTCAGAGGTTGCTGCCGTTGGTGGAATGGTTAAACAATATCAAATACAAGTCGATCCCGATAAGTTAAGAGCCTACGGTATACCACTTAGTCACATTCAAATGGCCCTTAAGCGTGGTAACCAAGAAACAGGTGCCTCTGTTGTTGAAATGGCTGAAGCAGAGTACATGGTTACCGCTACTGGCTATATCAAAAGTATTTCAGATATAGAGTTGATCCCTCTCGGTGTGAACGAACAAGGAACGCCGCTTACTATTGGCGATGTGGCAGAAGTTAACTTAGGTCCACAAATGAGACGGGGCATCGCGGAACTTAATGGTGAAGGAGAAGTTGTTGGTGGTGTGGTTGTTATGCGCTTTGGTGAAAACGCACAAAAAACCATTGATGGAGTAAAAGCCAAATTAGAAGAGTTAAAAAAAGGTTTACCCGAAGGAGTTGAAATAGTTACGGTTTATGATCGCTCTGGCTTAATAGGAGAGGCGGTAGAAAACCTATGGAGTAAATTGCTCGAAGAGCTTGCTGTCGTCGCGATTGTATGTGTTGCATTTCTGTTTCATTTGCGATCTTCGATTGTTGCAGTTGTCACTCTACCTATTGGCATCTTAGCTTCATTTATCATCATGCATATGCAAGGTATCAATGCGAATATTATGTCATTAGGTGGTATCGCTATTGCAATTGGTGCGATGACAGATGGCGCAATAGTGATGATTGAAAATATGCACAAGCATATGGAGAAAACACCACTAACAGATGAAAATCGCTGGCAAATTGTTGCTAAGGCTGCGAGTGAAGTAGGCCCTGCACTATTTTTTAGCTTACTGATCATTACAGTCTCATTCTTACCTGTATTTATCTTGGAAGCGCAAGAAGGAAGAATGTTCTCTCCGCTCGCCTATACAAAAACCTATGCAATGGCGGCATCAGCAGGTTTGGCGATCACATTGGTGCCTGTATTAATGGGGTACTTTATTCGAGGCAAAATTGTTTCAGAAAAGAAAAATCCGTTAAACCGATTGCTAATTGCTATTTACATGCCTGTTTTAAAGCAAGTAATGAAGTTTCCAAAATCGACAATTGTAGCAGCAATATTAGTGACTATCGTCGGTTTTTGGCCTGTTGATAAGATTGGTAGCGAGTTTATTCCTCCTCTAGATGAAGGAGATTTAATGTACATGCCGACTACATATCCGGGGATCTCTATTGGTAAGGCAAGAGAAATTCTACAGCAGACAGACAAGCTAATTAAAACAGTGCCAGAAGTTGAAACAGTATTTGGTAAAGTAGGAAGAGCTGAAACTGCAACTGATCCCGCGCCTCTAACTATGATTGAGACCTTCATTCAGTTGAAGCCTCAAGAAGAGTGGCGTGAGGGAGTTACAACAGAATCTTTAAAAGCTGAGTTTGATAAATTGGTTAAGTTTCCGGGCTTAACGAATGCTTGGGTTATGCCAATCAAAACTCGTATTGATATGTTGGCAACAGGTATTAAAACGCCTGTGGGTATTAAAGTCGCCGGACCAGAGCTTGATGTGATTCAGGAAATCGGCCAACAAATAGAGCAAATTTTACCCGAAGTTACAGGCACAGCATCAGTTTACTCAGAGCGAGTTGCAGGTGGACGATATATCAAGGTTGATATTTCACGCGATAAGGCAAGTCGCTTTGGGTTAAACATCGAAGATGTTCAACAAGTGGTTTCTACAGCTATTGGTGGTATGAACGTTACCCAAACGGTAGAAGGTCAAGAGCGTTACCCTGTTAACTTACGCTATCCGCAAGACTATCGAGACTCTCCTGAGCAGCTATCACGATTACCTGTTGTAACACCAAGTGGTCAACGCATTGCACTAGGTGATGTCGCAGATATTCGAGTTGAGAACGGTCCGCCGGGGATTAAGAGTGAAAATGCTCGTTTAAATGGCTGGACGTTTATCGATATAGACGGTGTTGACGTAGGTACTTATGTTGAAAGTGCAAAAATACACTTGGCTAATAATCTAAAACTACCAGCAGGTTATTCAATTACTTGGGCTGGGCAATACGAATATATGGAAAGAGCGAAAGAAAAGCTCACCTATGTATTGCCTTTAACACTCGCCATTATTGTTATTCTACTTTACTTAAACTTCAGAGCGTTTAGTGAGGTGGCTATCATTATCGTTACCTTGCCGATGGCGATGATTGGTGGCTTATGGTTGATGTATCTGGAAGGGTTTAACTTCTCTGTGGCTGTTGGCGTGGGCTTTATTGCTCTAGCTGGGGTAGCGGTTGAGATTGGTGTGATAATGTTGGTCTATCTCAATCAGGCACTTGCTGAGCTTAAGGAAAAAGCTGAAGAGCGAGCTGAACCTATCTCTGATGATGCATATCAAGATGCCTTATTGCACGGTGCTGGATTACGTGTTCGTCCTGTAATGATGACAGTAGCGACAATCATTATCGGCCTAATGCCTATTTTATATGGTACAGGAACAGGCTCTGAGGTAATGAGTCGTATTGCTGCACCAATGGTAGGTGGGATGACAAGTGCAGTCCTGCTAACTCTAATTGTTTTACCCGCGATTTATTCAATCGTTAAAAAGCCCGAAGTAAACGCCTTTAACAAGGAGCTTTCTAAGGCGGAGCTAAAAAGTAATGCTTAGCGAAGTTAAGAAACCATAAATAGCAATTTCAATAAACTAAAATAGAGGTAAATATGAAAAAACTAATTAAATTTTTAACCGTAATCAGTGTCGTTTTTAGTAGTGCGGTATTTGCGCATGTGCATCTTGAAAAAAGTGTGCCTGCTGATAATGCAATGCTAATGAATCCTCCAGAAGAGTTAACTTTGGTGTTCAACAAAGAGGTACGGGTTGTAAAAGTTTCATTGGCCAATAAACAAGGCGAAGAATTTAAATTTGGATTCGAGCCTTCTAAAGTCGCTACTAGCAAATTTACATGGAAACTACCTAAATTAGCTCCTGCAAACTATGCTGTGGATGTAACCTTCTTAGGTAACGATGGTCATAAAATGAAACATAGCTTCGGCTTTATGGTTCACTAAAATAGGCGGTGTGATTGATATGGAAATGTATATCTGGAATACAGTCATTGTACTGTC